>NZ_JBFUGA010000059.1:0-37558 GCF_056403155.1 Methylobacterium sp. P3_A11 | reverse complement strand
CCACAGGCCCGGCGGGGCAACCCGCGGCCGGTCGGCCCTGCGGGTGCAACCCTGGTCTCCGCTCGCCCGGATGGGCCGCCGCCCGGCCGCCGTGTCGCGCGTGGCGACGCTCCAGGCCGTCCCCGACATCGCCGCCGGAATCTCCGCCTCGCCCGAGCCGGCACGGTCCAGCCGGGGGCACCCGGCCCGGGGCCTCGCGGATCCGGCCGCGCTCCTCGACCGGCCGGCGACCGGACGGATCCCGAGCGCCGACCGGCTAGTCGCCGAATCCGCGCTGCTGCCGGCCATCGCCTTGGGGCTGCCGCTCCTCGACCTGCGGCTGCCGGCACCGCTCTGCACGGGCGACGAGGTTCGGATCCAGGCCTATGCCGCCCGCATCAGCGGCAGCGTCGGCTTGAAGCCCGGTGACGACCTCGACCTGTTCGGGCCGGACGGCGCACCGCGGCCCCACCTTGCGCCGGTGATGCTGGCGATGTCGGCGGTGGAACTCGGCACGCTCCGGGCCGGACCGGACCTCGTCGCCGGGGCGATCGCCCGTCTGAGACCGCTCACGCCTTCGGCAAACAATACCCCCCCCTAGCGGCGAGCCTTGCGGTTCGGCCCGCCCCGCGCCACCTCTGCCCGGCCTGTCCCCCTCACCACGAGCCCGCCCGTGCCCCTGACCGACCTTGCCGCACGCGCCGGCTCGGCCGTCAAAGCCTTCGCCGAAGCCTCGCACGACCTCTTGATCCAGCCGACGCTCCGGCTCGGGGTCACCGGGCTCGCGCGCTCGGGCAAGACCGTGTTCACCACGGCACTGATCCACCATCTCGTGGAGACCCACGCCCTGCCGGCCTTCGCGCCCGCCCAGGAGGGCCGCCTGCGTCGCGCCAAGCTGGTGCCGCAGCCCGACGACGACGTGCCGCGCTTTCCCTTCGAGGAGCATTTCGCGACCCTCACCGAGGCGCGGCGCTGGCCGCGCTCCACCGACCGGATCAGCCAGTTCCGCCTGGAGATCGCCTACGAGCGCGCCGCCGGCTGGCGCACCGGCCCCGCCACCCTCATGCTCGACGTGGTCGACTATCCGGGCGAGTGGCTCCTCGACCTCGCCCTGATCGAGACCAGCTACACGGCGTGGTCCCGTTCCACGATCGGCGGCACCCGCCGCCCGGGTCGCGCGGCCGTGGCGGCGCCGTGGCTCGAGGCGCTCAAGGGCTTCGATCCCGACGGCCCCCTCGACGAGATCGCGGCCGAGCGGGCGAGCGACGCCTTCAAGGCTTACCTCGCCGGCCTGCGCGCCGGCCCGGAATCGGTCGCCACGACGCCTCCGGGACGGTTCCTGATGCCGGGCGACCTCGCGGGCTCCCCGGCGCTCACCTTCGCGCCCCTCGATCGCCTGACCGAGACGATCGCCCCGAACAGCCTCGCCGGGCTGATGGAGCGGCGCTTCGAGGCCTACAAGACGAAGGTCGTCACGCCCTTCTTCCGCGACCACTTCCAGCGGGTCGACCGGCAGATCGTGCTGGTCGACGTGCTCTCGGCAGTCGATGCCGGGCCGACCGCCCTGGCGGAGCTGGAGGAGGCGCTGGACGCCGTGCTGCTGAGCCTCAACATCGGCCGCAACACCGTCCTGTCCCGGCTTTTCGCACCCCGGGCCGACCGGGTCCTGTTCGCCGCCACGAAGGCCGACCATCTCCACCAGACGAGCCACGACCGGCTCGACGCCCTGCTGCGGCTGCTCGTGTCCCGGGCCATGCGGCGGACGGAAGCCGCGGGCGCCCGCGTGGGCACCGTGGCGCTGGCCTCCGTGCGCGCCACCCGGGAGACCACCGTCCACGACGGGTCGGAGACGCTGCGCGCGGTGGCCGGCACCCCGGAGGCCGGCGAGGTGGTGGGCGACGAGGTCTTCGACGGCAACGGCGAGGCCGCCATCTTCCCGGGCGAGTTGCCGGCCCGCGCCGAGGCGGTGCTTGAGGGTGCGGTCGAGCCGGGCTCGCTCCGCTTCCCGCGCTTCCGGCCGCCGCTGGTGCGGCCCGACGGGCTCGGCCGGCCCGGGCACCTGCCGCAGATCCGGCTGGACCGGGCGATGCAGTTCCTGATCGGCGACAGGCTGGCGTGACGATGTCGGTGAATCTGCGGAGTCCCCAGCCATGACCCCGGGCCAGAAACCCCGTGCCTTCCGAATCACCCCTGAGCCGGCAGCGGAGCCGAGCGTCACCACGACGCCGCTCGCCGCCCGGCTGCCGCAGGCGCGGATCGTGGAGGACCCCTTCGAGATCGTCGACGCGGCCGACGGCGTCGCCGTGCCGGTGGCGCCGCGGTCGCGTTCGCCCTGGGGCGCCCTGTTCCTCTCGGCGGTGGGTGGCCTCGTCTCCCTGGGCGTCGGCCTGTCGGTCGAGCGGATGATCGCAGACCTGTTCCAGGCCGCGCCGTGGCTCGGCTGGGTGGCGCTGGCCCTGCTCGGCCTCGCGGGGCTGGCGCTCCTGGCCATCGTGGTGCGGGAACTCGCCGGCCTGCGGCGCGAGAAGAAGATCGAGCGCCTGCGCCAGTCGGCGCTGGACGCCCTCGCCACCCGCGACCACACCGGCGCGCAGGCGGTGGTGCAGGCGCTCTCGAGCTTCTACGCCGACCGCGACGCCCTGTCGGCGGGCCGCGCCCGGATCGACGCGGCCGCGGACGCGATCCTCGACGTGGACGACCGGATCGGGCTCGCGGAGCACGAGCTGCTGGCGGGGCTCGACC
This sequence comes from Methylobacterium sp. P3_A11, assembly GCF_056403155.1. Lineage (NCBI taxonomy): Bacteria > Pseudomonadati > Pseudomonadota > Alphaproteobacteria > Hyphomicrobiales > Methylobacteriaceae > Methylobacterium > Methylobacterium sp. P3_A11. The sequence goes on along the minus strand of NZ_JBFUGA010000059.1, from coordinate 34,837 downwards.
GGCAGGCGCGCAACGCCATCGCGACGGCGGCCAAGCAGGTCTCGGCGGTGACGGCGCTCAGCCCGCGGGCGATCGTCGACGTGGCCTTCGTGGTGTTCGCAGCCGTCCGGCTGCTGCGCCGGATCGCCGCCATCTACGGCGGCCGGCCCGGCTTTCTGGGCTTCCTGCGGCTGGGGCGGGCGGCGCTCGCGCATCTCACCGTCACCGGCGGGATGGCGGTAGGCGAGAGTGTGATGCAGCAGGTTCTGGGGCTCGGCATCGCCGCCCGGGTCTCGGCCAAGCTGGGCGAGGGCGTGCTCAACGGGCTGATGACCGCCCGGTTCGGGCTCGCGGCGCTGAACGTCTGCCGGCCGCTGCCGTTCGTGCGGGAGACCCCGCCGCGGCTCGCCGACGTCGCCGGCGAACTGCTGCGCTCGGCCGAGGCCGAGCCGAAATAGCGACGGCCTACTTCCCGCCCGCGGCGGCGCGGCGGTTGGCGATGCGCGAGAACATGTTGCCGGTGTAGTCGGCGGTTTTCGGCTTCTCGGGCTCGCCGAGCTTGGCCTCGAAGGCCTCGATCCGCTTGAGCAGCGTCACGTCGTTGAACAGCGAGCTGTTGAAGTTGCTCTGGGCGCGGGGGCCCAGGGCGGTCTGAACCGTTTCGAGTCGTTCCAGAAGCTCTTTGCGCGTCACGGTGCTCTCCAGGGGCGGCTTCGGGACGAAGAACCGCCCGTGCCCCCACTGAAGGCTGCGGTGGTAAACGGCGCGTTAACGAGCGCCGGTCACAGCCCCTTCAGGAACCCGGCGAGCCGCATCAGCCCCTCCRGCCAGGGCCCGTGCCCGCTCGCCACGTTGATATGGCCGGATTCGCCCGCGTCGACCGTCAGCGCGCCCCAGGCGTGGGCGAAATCGTCAGCGCGCTCGTAGCGGCAATGCGGATCGGTGCGGCTGGCGACCAGCAGCGACGGGAAGGGCAGGGGATCCCGCGGCATCGGCGCGAAGGCCCGAACCGAATCCGGCAGGTCCGGCGCCTCCTCGACATCCGGGAGGGCCACCAGCAGGGCGCCGCGCACGACGCCCGCCGGGAAGCGCGGCGCCGCCTCGACGCAGGCCACGACCCCGAGGCTGTGGGCGATCAGGATCACCGGCCGCGTCGCCGCCGCGACCGCCTCGGCGATGCGCCCGCACCACGCCTCCGGGGTCGGGGCGTGCCACTCGTCCTGCTCCACCACGCGCGCGGTGGCGAGGCGGCCGGCCCAGCGGGCCTGCCAATGGTCCTCCTCGGAGCCCCCGAGCCCCGGGACGATGAGGATGTCGCAATCGGCGGTCTTCATGGCGCGATGCCTATCGCCCTCCGGGCAGGGCGTCGAGACCGTCCGGTCACGCGGCCGCGATCGGGCCGACCCGCTCCCGCGCCAAGATATGGCGGGCGATCTGCATGGAGGCACGGTTCTTCGCCTTGGCCTCGATCTCGAAATCCGCCCAGACGAGATGGCGGGCGACGAGGTCGTTCACCGCCCGGTTCCACATCATGTCGGAATGGGCCGCGAGGTCCCGGACCGCATGGCCGGCGGCGCGCAGGGCCGGGTAGTCCGGCAGGGCATCCGGATCGCGATCGGACGCGACCGCCTCCCGCGACACGCTGATATGGGCCACCGGCCGCACGCCGCGCCAGGACTCCGTCACCCGGGCGATCCGGGGATCGTCCGGCTCGAGGTATTCGCCGCCGCTCTGGACCCAATGGTGATGGAGGTCGAGCACCACCGGCACCACGTCGGCGAGACGCAGCACCGCGTCGAGGCCGAAGACGTTCTCGTCGTTCTCCACCGTGACGAGGTCGCGCGCGATCCGGCTCGCGCGGGGGAGGGTGGCGCGAAAGCCCTCGACCCCAGGGTCGCCGGCGCCGACATGGATGTTGATATGGGCGCCGTGCGGGTGCCAGCCGCCGCCGTACCCCATGCGGTCGAAGATCTCGGCGTGGTAGTCGAGCTCCGACAGGCCGTTGGCGATGGCCGCCGGGTTCCGGCTCGCCAGCAGGCAGAACGGGCCGGGATGGAAGCTCAGGCGCACGCCGAGCCGGCGCGCCAGGGCGCCCGCCTCCGCTAGGCCGCGCTCCACGAGCGCCGCCATCTCCGGCTCGACGTAGAGGGCCTGCGCGATCGGGTGGGTGTAGCCCGGCAGGACGTTGCTGGCCATGCGCAGCAGGCGCTCGATCGGCGGCCGGCCCCCGACCCAGGCGATCTGGCGGGCGAGGGCGTCGAGATTGTGGGCGACGAGGCCGGCGAGCTTGGTCCGCCGGGCCGCAGGATCCAGCTTGGCGAGATGCGCCATGGTCACGCTGGTGAGGTTCATGTGCAGGGTGGCCTCCCGCTCGGCCTTGAGGGTCGCGTGGGTGCCGGGAGGCTCGTCCAAGACAAATTTGCAGCAGAATCCAAGGCGGGGCTGATCGCGCATAACGGGCACAACGCGCGGGCGACCGAGGTGTCCCCGTCGAACGCGCGGAACGGCCGCCGCACGACGACGTTGGGAGTCCCGAGCGCGGCAGTTCCGCGCACTGGCCCCCGGACACATGCCCCCGTCACCGCCGCGTTCGACCGGACACTCCGAGACCGGCTCGATCCTGTGGATCCTGATGCTCGGCTCGGCGCTGGTCGCCCTCGCCGCGGCGCCGGGCCGGCGGGGCAGCGCGGCGACGGTTCCCGCCGAACCGCCGCCGAGCGAGCCCGAACGGCCCCGCGACGACGAGCGGGGATTGCGGAAGGGCGTGGCGGCGGGGGCGCGGTCGATCTCGGGTCGCGCCGCGCTGCTCACCGCCGCGACCCAGCCGGAGCGGGGCCGCGGCGCCGACAGCCCCGCCGAGATGACGCGGTCCGGCTGGAAGGACATCGCGGTCCGGGTGTACCTGGAATTCAACAAGGACCGGGTTCTGGCGGTCGCCGCCGGCGTGACCTTCTACACCCTGCTGTCGCTGTTCCCCGCCATCGCCGCGCTGGTCACCTGCTACGGGCTGTTCGCCGACGTGACCGTGATCAACGACCACCTCGCCCAGCTGCACGCGGTGCTGCCCTCCGGGGCGGTCGAGCTCATCGGCGATCAGGTCAAGCGCATCGCCGCCAAGGGCAGCGGCTCCCTCAGCATCACGTTCTTCTCGAGCCTGCTCCTGTCGATCTGGAGCGCCAACGCGGCCATGAAAGCGATGTTCGATGCGCTGAACGTCGTCTACGAGGAGGAGGAGAAGCGCAACTTCTTCTGGCTCAACCTCCGGTCGCTCACCTTCACGGTGGGCGCCCTGCTGTTCATCATCATCGCCCTCAACGTGATCGTGGTCGTGCCGGTGGCCCTGAACTTCCTGGGCCTCGGCTCCACCGCGTGGCTGCTCGCGACCCTGCGTTGGCCGGCGATCCTGATCGTCCTGCTCGGCGGCCTCTCGGTGCTCTATCGCTTCGGTCCGAGCCGGGAGCACGCCCGCTGGCGCTGGGTCGGGGTCGGCAGCGTCGTCGCCGGCCTGCTCTGGCTCGTCGCCTCCCTCCTGTTCTCCTGGTACGTCGCCAGTTTCGGCACCTATAACGAGACCTACGGCTCGCTGGGCGCGGTGGTCGGCTTCATGACCTGGATCTGGATCTCGTCCACGATCGTCCTGCTGGGGGGCGAGATCAATGCCGAGCTGGAGCACCAGACCGCCCGCGACACCACCACGGGGGCGCCCGTGCCGCTGGGCGCCCGCCGGGCGCGGATGGCCGACACTGTCGGCGCCGCCGCCTGACCGCCGCATTCGGTTCAGGCACGGGGCGAACCCGGCTCCGGGGCTGCCGGAAGTGCTGCGCGATCCCTATATAGCGTGGCGAAAAGGGAGATCGTCATGGCCGATACGCCGACCACCAGCCCCGAGGCTCGCAGCGACGCCGAGTGGCGCGCGAGCCTGACGCCGGAGCAGTATCGGGTCCTGCGCGAGCACGGGACGGAACGGGCCGGCACGAGCTGCCTGCTCGCCGAGAAGCGCGCCGGCACCTTCACCTGCGCCGGCTGCGGGCAGCCGCTGTTCGAGCAGGGCACCAAGTTCGAGTCCGGAACCGGCTGGCCGAGCTTCTTCGACCCCATCGACGGGGCCGTCGAGACCACGGTGGATCGCAGCCACTTCATGGTCCGCACCGAGGTGCACTGCTCCCGCTGCAAGGGCCATCTCGGCCACGTCTTCGACGACGGCCCGGCGCCGACCGGCTTGCGCTACTGCATGAACGGCGCCGCGATGGATTTCGAACCGGCGGAGTAGAGCGCGCGGTTCCGAATCGGGGCTCGAAACCCGGCGCGGAACTCGGGATATCGGGGACAGAGCGCACCGCGGCAGGATCGTCGAGCCGATCCGGTCTTGATTTCGTCGCGTTTTTGCTTAGCGCTCTATAGTCTCAGGTTGTCGCTGTCCGGTGAATGGCGACGGAAGCGGTCAGGCTCTGGCGAATACGGCGTTGCAGTCCAGCTTATACGGCATGCGCGGCGGTTCCACTTGCTCCCTTCCGTCCAGTCCGGCAGCGCTCGGGGCTGTCCGCCGGATCGGCGCGCCGCCGACCAAGCGGGAGGGGTAAAAGTACATGAGCACCGTTCGCCGATTTCTGGTCGCACCGTCGCTGGTCCGTCTGATCCGCAAGGAACGGGGTGGCGCCCGGATCACCGAGGGTCACTTCGCCCCTCAGAATGGCCGCGCCTCCTACGTGCGCGTGGACGGCCAGAACTGCCAGCTGGTGCTGGTGAACAAGGGGGCGGACGGCATCCCCGTGGAGGAGCGCACCGAGGTTCCGCGCGCCCATGGCGACGCGCTGCTCGACGTCTGTCCCGGCAAGGCCGCCTACGACCGCACCACCCTGAACGCCGGCGGCCGTGAGATCGCCATCGACCGCTACGTCACGCCCGGCAGCCTGGACCTGATCAGCGTCGCCTTCGACCACGACGGCGATGCGGCCGGATTCCATGCGCCGAGCTGGTTCGGTCGTGAGGTCAGCAACGAGCCGGCCTTCGAGCGTCAGGCCCTCGCCATCCAGGGCGTGCCGGCTGCCGAGGAGGTGGCCCTGAGCAACGCGGCGCTGGACGCGGTGCTCGACCTGATCGAGCCCCGGTTCGGCTTCGGCCGCTACGGCAGCAGCAGCCGGACGTCGGAATCCGATGACGGTGCGATGGGCGCGATGCGTCGGGCCGTGRCCCCGGCCGCCCCGGCCGCGGCCGCTTCGGTCATCCCGGCCCCGCCGCCGCCCGCCCCGGAACCCGCCGCGGCATCGCCGCGTCCGGTGGAACCGGCCCCGGAGCAGCATCCCGACCCGGAGCCGGAGCCTGAGGCGGCTCCCGTGCCGGAGGCGGCCGTGCACGCCGCCGAGACGCATGCCGCGCAGCCCGCCACCGGAGACGCCCTCCACGGGGATGCCCGCATCGACGACGTCATCGAGAGCCTGTCTCAGGCCCTCGGCGCGGCGATCCACCAGCAGCCCGACCCCGCCGCCGAGCACAAGGACGGAAAGGGCGACGACCCCGCCTCGATGTTCGAGCGGTGGACCGTGCGCCCCCGCCGGACCCAGCAGCAGACCTGAGCCGGACCGGCGCGCTCCAGCGCGTCGATACCGGGACGCCTCCGGGCCGCAGTGCGGATCGTGCTGCGGCCCGTTCCTTTATGGTGCCCCCGTAGGGTGTGCCGGGGCTCCTTCGGACCGGCCCGTCCGTTCAGTCGCGGATCACCACCGCCGCCCCGCCGCGGCTCCGGGCGAGGCTGAACAGGGCGGCGGCGTGGCCGGGCGACAGGCGGATGCAGCCGTGGCTCGCCCGGCGCCCCAGGGCGCCCGTCGCGAAAGTGCCGTGGATCGCGTAGCCGCCGCGGAAGAACATCGCGTGCGGCATCGGTGAGCCGTGATACTTGCGGGAGCGCCACATCGGCGCCATCAGGCCGACGCGGAACCGGCCATTGGGCGTGACGTAGCCGCGCCGGGCCGTGGAAACCGGCCACTCGTAGGCGGGATAGCCATCCACGTAGACGCGCATGCGCTGGCGCGACTGATCGATCTGCGCGACGACACCGGCGGCGGCCGGTCCGACCGAAAGGCCGAGGAGAACGGCGCCCAGGAACGCCGTTCCGGTCCGCTTGAGTCCAGCCACGGTCACGCTCCGAAGATCACCGATCGTCGTCGGTGGGCGGGCGAGACCGGCCCGCAAGGCCGGTACAGCCGCGCTCCCGGGCATGCGCGCAATTGTCAGACGAGAAAAGTCTTCGCCGACGGGATCGACAGGTTTTTGTCACGATTGGTTCCCGGCTGATTACCGGGCGGCCGTTGAGGCGCGGGATGATAATCGCTAGCGTGCCGGCACATTGGGAGGGTGCGCGGCAGTCGCACGGGATGGACATGGCACAGGCAATCCACGCGACGGGTCCGACCGCGGCACCCCGCGAGCCCTGGTACAAGGTGCTCTACATTCAGGTCCTGATCGCCATCGCGCTCGGTGTGCTGCTCGGTTGGTACGACCCGGCCGCCGGCAAGTCGATGAAGTGGCTCGGCGACGCCTTCATCGGCCTGATCAAGATGATGATCGCCCCGATCATCTTCTGCACCATCGTGCACGGCATCGCGTCGATCGGCGACCTCAAGAAGGTCGGCCGCGTCGGCCTGAAGGCGCTGGTCTACTTCGAGGTGGTCTCCACCCTCGCGCTGCTGATCGGCGTCATCGTCGGTGAGGTGATCAAGCCGGGCGCCGGGTTCAATGCAGACCCGTCGAAGCTCGACGCCAGCAAGGTCGCGACCTACGCCAGCAAGGCGGCCTCCGATTCCACCGTCGCCCACATCCTGGCGATCATCCCGAAGAGCTTCTTCGATCCCTTCGCCACCGGCGACCTGCTGCAGGTGCTGCTGATCTCGATCCTCACCGGCGTGGTGGTGACGGGACTGGGCGAGCGCGCCGCCGCGGTGAACCACGTGATCGACACGGCCGGCCAGATCTTCTTCAAGATCATCGGCATCGTGGTGAAGCTCGCCCCCATCGGCGCCTTCGGTGCCATGGCGTTCACGATCGGCGAGTACGGCATCCAGAAGGTCTACGACCTCGCGTGGCTGGTCGGCACCTTCTACGTCACGGCGGCGCTGTTCGTGCTGGTGGTGCTCGGGACGATCGCCCGGGTGGCGGGCTTCTCGATCCTGCGCTTCCTCGCCTACATCAAGGACGAGCTGCTGATCGTGGTCGGCACCTCATCGTCAGAGACGGTGCTGCCGCAGCTCATGACGAAGATGCGCCGGCTCGGCGCGTCGGACTCCGTGGTCGGCCTCGTGGTCCCGACCGGCTATTCGTTCAACCTCGACGGCACCAACATCTACATGACCCTGGCCACGCTGTTCCTGGCGCAGGCCGTGGGCGTGGACCTGTCGGTGACCCAGTACGCGACGATCATCCTGGTGGCGATGCTGACCTCGAAGGGCGCCTCGGGCGTCACCGGCGCGGGCTTCATCACCCTGGCGGCGACGCTCTCGGCGATCCCGAACAGCCCGGTCCCGGTGGCCGCCATGACCCTGGTGCTCGGCATCGACAAGTTCATGTCCGAGTGCCGCGCGCTCACCAACCTCGTGGGCAACGGCGTCGCCTGCGTGGTGGTCAGCCGGTGGGAGGGCGAACTCGACGTGGCCAAGCTCAACGAGGTGATGGCCCACCCGTTCGCCATCGGCACCCACATCGCCGACGAGGCGCCGCAGCCGATGGGGACGGACAGCAAGGTCGCCGCCGCCGAGTGATGGGATCGCCCACGGAAGGAGCCGAGGGGCGCCCGCGCCTCGGCATCGACCTCGGCGGCACCAAGATCGCCGGGATCGTGCTGGGCCGGGACGGATCGACCCTGGCCGAGGCCCGGGTGCCCGCCCCGCGCGGCGCCTATCGGGCGACCCTCGAGGCCGTGGCCGACCTGGTTCTGTGCCTCGAAGCCGAGGCCGGCGCCCCCTGCAGCGTCGGCATCGGCATGCCGGGAAGCCTCTCCCCGGCGACCGGCCTCGTGCGGAACGCCAACTCGCACTGGCTCAACGGCCAACCGTTCGCGGCCGACCTCGGCGGGCGGCTGGCGCGGCCTCTCCGGATCGAGAACGACGCCAACTGCCTGGCGGTCTCGGAGGCGATCGACGGCGCCGGCGCGGGCGCGCGCGTGGTCTGGGCGGTGATCCTGGGCACCGGCGTCGGCTCCGGCATCGCCATCGACGGGCGGGCACTCACGGGCAGCAACGGCATCGCGGGCGAATGGGGCCACGGCCCCCTGCCGGCGCCCCGCGACGAGGAACGGCCGGGTCCCGCCTGCTATTGCGGCCGCCGGGGCTGCGTCGAGACCTGGCTATCCGGACCCGGGCTCGCGGCGGACCACGCGCGGCGGCACAGCGGGAGCCTGACCGCCGAGGCGGTCGTCGCGGAAGCCCGTGGCGGCAGCGTGGCGGCGCAGGAGACGCTGGCCGTGCACCTCGAGCGGCTCGGTCGCGCGGCCGCCCAGGTGGTGAACCTGCTCGACCCGGATGTGATCGTGATCGGCGGCGGCCTGTCGCGGATTCCGGAGCTGATCGCGGACCTTCCGGCGGCGATCGCCCCCCATGTCTTCTCGGACGCCTTCGACACCCCCGTGCGGGCGAGCCTGCACGGCGACGCGTCGGGCGTGCGCGGGGCGGCGTGGCTGTGGGAGGCGGAGACCGTCTGAGGCCCGTCCCACGCCAGTCCGGGCTCGATCAAACCGCCAAGCTCATAGAGACGTCGCTTGCGGGTCCGAAGGGGGCAGGGCAGGAGGGCGGCATCGCCTCGCCGAAGCCCCGATGATCGTCCGCACCCGGCCCAACCTGCTGACCCTGCTGTTCACCCTGCGCGGCTCGATCCTGCCGCGGGTGGCGCCGAAGCTCGCCGGGATCGTCGGGGTCTCCTGCGCGGTTGTGTGGGCGGAGTCGCGGTGGCCCACGCTGTTTCCGGTCTCCGCGGGGGTCACGCCCTTCACCGTGGTGGGCCTCGCCCTCTCGATCTTCCTGAGCTTCCGCAACAACGCCTGCTACGAGCGCTGGTGGGAGGCCCGGAAGCACTGGGGCAGCCTGATCGGCGAGGTGCGCAACCTCGCCCGCATCCTCCCGGCCCTGCTGCCGGAGCGGGACGCGGCCCTGCAACTGCGACGCCTGTCGGCCTTCGCGCACGGGCTCCACGCCCGCCTGCGCGACCTCGACGAGGGGGCGGCGGTCGCACGGCGGAGCCCTGATTCGGACCTGGGCGGTCCGAACCCGACCGACTCGGTGCTGGCTGCGATCACCCGCGACCTGGCCGTGCTGACGCGCGCGGGCCGCCTCAGCGACATCCAGTTCGGCATTCTCGAAGCCCGGATCGAGGCGCTGTCGGGCGTCCACACCGCCTGCGAGCGCCTCGCCAACACGCCGCTGCCCTTCGCCTACACCCTCCTCGTCTACCGGACCGCGTGGCTCTACTGCCTGCTCCTGCCGGTGGGCCTCACGGGCTCCCTGGGCTGGACGACGCCGGTGGTGGTGGCACTCGTGGCCTACACGTTCTTCGGCCTCGACGCCCTTGGCGACGAACTCGAGGAGCCGTTCGGCACCGAGCCGAACGACCTGCCCCTCGACGCCATGGTCCGCGCCGTGGACCGCATCGTCCACCACGCCCTCGGCGAGCCGATGCCGGAGGCGCTGGCGCCGGACGGGTACTGGCTGCGCTAGCGTCGGCGCCTATCCGTTCCAGGCGCGCAGCACGGGCTCGGTGCGGTCGTGCTCGTAGCCGAGCACCGAGACGCTCGCAGTGCCGAGGACGAGGCGTGCACCGCCCTGCGGCGGCAGGCCGATCCAGCGCGCCGCGAGCACCCGCAGGACATGCGCACTGGAGAATACGATGAGGTCGGCATCGCGAGTACGGGCTTGGGCGATGACCCGGTCCGCCCGAACCCCGACGGCCTCGGCCGTCTCACCGCCCGGGCAGCCGTCGCGGAACAGGCGCCAATCCGGCCGCTCGGCCAGGATCGCCTTCGTGGTCCGGCCCTCGTAGGCGCCGTAATCCCATTCGGCGAGATCCGGATCGATCACGCGCCGGTCTCCGAAACCCGCCAGCGCGCAGGTGGTGGAGGCCCGGCTCGACGGGCTCGACCAGGCCTGCGTGTAGGAACGGGCCGCCAAGCGCGGGGCGAGGGCGCGCGCCGCGGTCTCGCCCTCCGGGGTCAGAGGAATGTCGCTGCGCCCGGTATGCTGGCCGGACCGGCTCCAGGCGGTCTCGCCGTGTCGGACCAGCGTGATCTGCGGAAACGGGCTCTCGGACATGCACGCCTCCCGGGGCGCGTCCGCGGCGGCCCTATCATCAACGCGGTTGCCGCGCTTCCGTCTCATCCGCCCGGCAGACGCGGCTCAAGATCATGCTTGCGCCCGTCGCGAAACGCACATAAACATATCTTTATGTCTATCGAACGCAGGCAAGAGGCGGGATCGATCCCCTTTCCGGACGCGCTGGGCGTCCTGCGCGCGGCCGCCGAGGAGACGCGCCTGCGGATCCTGGCGCTGCTCGTCGAAGGCGAGCTTTCGGTCTCGGATCTCACCGACATCCTCGGTCAGTCGCAGCCCCGGATCTCGCGTCACCTCAAGCTGCTGGTGGAGGCCGGGCTGGTGGAACGCCACCGCGAGGGCGCCTGGGCCTTCTTCCGGCTGTCCGATGCCCGCGCCGGCCTGGCAGATCCACTGCTGTCCGGCCTCGACCGGACCGCGCCGCCGCTGTCGGAGGACCGCGCGCGGCTCGACGCCGTCCGGGCGCAGCGCGCCGAGGCGGCCGGGACCTTCTTCGCACGCCTCGCACCCAAATGGGACGAGCTGCGCTCGCTGCACGTGCCCGAGGCGATCGTGGAGGCCGCGGTGCTCGACGCCCTGGGCGACCGCCCGATCGGCAGCCTGATCGATCTGGGCACCGGTACGGGCCGCATGCTCGGCCTGCTGGCCCCCCGGGCCAGCCGCGCCACCGGGCTCGATTCGAGCCACGCGATGCTGTCCGTCGCGCGGGCCAACCTGGAGCGCCAGGGCCTGTCGCGGGTCGACCTCCGGCAGGGCGACATCCACGCGCCGCCCTTCGCCCGGGCGAGCTTCGACCTCGTGGTGGTCCATCAGGTGCTGCATTATCTCGACGACCCGGCCCGGGCGCTCCGCGGCGCCGCGCGCCTCGTGACGCCGGGCGGCCGTCTGCTGGTGGTGGATTTCGCGCCGCACGCGCTGGAATTCCTCCGTACCGGCCAAGCCCACCGGCGCCTCGGCTTCTCGGCCGAGCAGGTCTCCGGCTGGCTCGCCGAGGCGGGGCTCGCCACGGTCGCCACCCGCGATCTGGCGCCCCGTGAATCGGGCCAGCTCACCGTGACGCTCTGGCTGGCCCAGGACGGGCTCGCTGAGGACGGGCTCGCCGACGACAGCACTGAACAGCCTCAGCGCGCCGTCGCCTGAGAGATCCCATCGTCTGAACCGACCGACATAGAGGACGAGACCCCGATGCGCCGCTCCACCCACCGCGCCAGCCGCGACGGCTACCACCCGATCCGCGTCTCGATCGAGTTCTTCCCGCCGAAGACCGACGAGATGGAAAAGATCCTCTGGAACTCCATCGAGCGCCTCGCGCCGCTGCAGCCGAGCTTCGTCTCGGTGACCTACGGGGCCGGCGGCTCGACCCGGGAACGCACCCACAACACGGTGGCCCGGATGGTCCGCGAGACCGGCCTCAAGCCCGCCGCGCACCTCACCTGCGTGGACGCCTCCCGCGAGGAGATCGACGCGGTGGTCCAGTCCTACTGGGATGCGGGCGTGCGCCATATCGTGGCGCTCCGGGGCGACCCGGCCGAGGGCGTCGGCCACGCCTACCGGCCGCATCCGGAGGGCTACGCCTCGACGGCCGAGCTGGTGGCGGGGATCAAGCGGATCGGCGACTTCAAGGTCTCGGTCTCGGCCTATCCCGAGAAGCACCCCGAGGCGGCCTCGCTCGACGCCGACATCGACGCCCTGAAGGCCAAGGTCGATGCCGGGGCCGACCAGGCGATCACCCAGTTCTTCTTCGAGAACGAGATCTACCTGCGCTACCTGGAGAAGGTCCGGGCCGCCGGGATCACGATCCCGATCATCCCGGGCATCCTGCCGGTGCAGAACTTCAAGCAGGCGGCGAACTTCGCCCGCCGCACCGGCGCCTCAGTGCCCTACTGGCTGGCCGCCCGGTTCGAGGGGTTGGAGGACGACGTCGAGACCCGCCGCCTCGTCGCCGGCGCTGTGGCGGCCGAGCAGGTGCTGGACCTCGTGGACGAGGGCGTCAACGACTTCCACTTCTACTCGATGAACCGGTCGGATCTGGTCTATGCGATCTGCCACCTGCTCGGCCTGCGTGCGCAGGCGCCGAAGCTGGCGGCCGCGAAGGCGGCGGCTTAATTTTCGAGACCGCGCTTGACGCCCCCGGTCCGTCATCGCGAGCGCAGCGAAGCGACCCAGGGCAGCGCGACATCCGTAAGCGTGGCGCTGCTGGATTGCTTCGCTCCGCTCGCAAAGACGGGGACGTTTCCGCGCCCATGGCACGGAAGCGTCTGATGTAACGAAGTTTTTTACCCTCCCGAGGTGCCGCGCGAGCGACCTCGAAAAACGGTTCCAGTGACCGCCACGACATCTGGAGGGCTCCTTCGAGGCCTCCGCTTCGCTCCGGCACCTCGGATCGAGGTGATCTGACAGGACGCACGATGACCGATTTTGCCCCCGTCGACGGCACCGAGATCGCAAAGGCCCTGCGCCAGCGCGCGGCGGAAAAGATCCTCGTCCTCGATGGGGCGATGGGCACCGTGATCCAGCGGCTCCAGTACTCGGAAGAGGACTTCCGAGGCGACCGATTCAAGGACCACGGCCACGACCAGAAGGGCAACAACGACCTCCTGATCCTGACCCAGCCCGACGCGATCCGGCAGATCCACCTCGACTACTTCCTGGCCGGCGCCGACGTCTGCGAGACCAACACCTTCTCGGGCACCACCATCGCCCAGGCCGATTACGGCATGGAGTCGATCGTCCACGAGCTGAACGCCGAGGGCGCGCGGCTCGCCCGCGAGGCCGCCAAGCTCGCCGAAGCGAAGGACGGCCGCCGCCGCTTCGTGGCCGGCGCCATCGGCCCGACGAACCGGACCCTGTCGATCTCGCCGGACGTGAACAACCCGGGCTTCCGGGCCGTCAGCTTCGATCAGGTCAAGCAGGCCTATGTCGAGCAGGTCCGCGGCCTGATCGACGGCGGCGCCGAGCTGATCCTGATCGAGACGATCTTCGACACGCTGAACGCCAAGGCCGCGGCGGCGGCGGCCTGGCAGGTCTTCGACGAGACCGGTATCCGCCTGCCGATCCAGATCTCCGGCACCATCACGGATCTCTCGGGCCGCACCCTGTCGGGCCAGACCCCGGCCGCCTTCTGGCACTCCCTGCGCCACGCCGATCCGCTGACCTTCGGGCTGAACTGCGCGCTGGGCGCCCGCGAGATGCGCGGCCACATCGCCGAGCTGTCGCGGATCTGCGACACGCTGGTCTGCGCCTACCCGAATGCCGGCCTGCCCAACGAGTTCGGCCTCTACGACGAGAGCCCGGAGGCGATGGGCAAGCTGGTCGGCGAGTTCGCCGAATCCGGCCTCGTCAACATGGTCGGCGGCTGCTGCGGCACCACGCCGGACCACATCCGCGCCATCGCGGAAGCGGTGGCCGGCAAGGCGCCGCGGCCGATCCCCGAGGTGCCGCGCCTGATGCGGCTCTCCGGCCTGGAGCCCTTCGTGCTCACGAAGGAGATCCCCTTCGTGAACGTCGGCGAGCGCACGAACGTCACCGGCTCGGCCAAGTTCCGCAAGCTCATCACCAACGGGGATTACGCGGCGGCGCTGGACGTCGCCCGCGACCAGGTGGCGGCCGGCGCCCAGGTGATCGACGTCAACATGGACGAGGGCCTGCTCGATTCGCAGAAGGCGATGGTCGAGTTCCTGAACCTCGTCGCCGCCGAGCCCGACATCGCCCGGGTGCCCGTGATGGTCGATTCCTCGAAGTTCGAGGTGATCGAGGCGGGCCTGAAGTGCATCCAGGGCAAGCCGATCGTCAATTCGATCTCGATGAAGGAGGGCGAGGAGAAGTTCATCGAAGCGGCACGCGTCTGCCGCTCCTACGGGGCCGCCGTGGTGGTGATGGCCTTCGACGAGCAGGGGCAGGCGGACAGCTACGAGCGCAAGGTCGAGATCTGCACCAAGGCCTACAGGATCCTGACCGAGCAGGTCGGCTTCCCGCCCGAGGACATCATCTTCGATCCGAATATTTTTGCCGTTGCCACGGGTATCGAAGATCACAATCCGTATGGCGTCGCGTTCATCGAGGCGACCCGCACGATCCGCGAGACCCTGCCGCATGCCCACATCTCGGGCGGCGTCTCCAACCTGAGCTTCGCGTTCCGCGGCAACGAGCCGGTGCGCGAGGCGATGCACGCGGTGTTCCTGTTCCACTGCATCCAGGCGGGCATGGACATGGGCATCGTCAATGCCGGCCAGCTCGCCGTCTACGACGAAATCCCGGCGGAGCTGCGCGAGCTCTGCGAGGACGTGGTCCTCAACCGCCGCGACGATTCCACCGAGCGCCTGCTGGAGTCCGCCGAGCGGTTCAAGACCGGCGCCTCGGCGCAGGCCAAGACCGCCGACCTGACCTGGCGCGAGGCCCCGGTGGCCAAGCGCATCGAGCACGCCCTGGTCAACGGCATCACCGAGTACATCGTGGCCGACACCGAGGAGGCGCGCCAGGGCGTCGAGCGCCCGCTCCACGTCATCGAGGGTCCGCTGATGTCGGGCATGAACGTGGTCGGCGACCTGTTCGGGGCAGGCAAGATGTTCCTGCCGCAGGTGGTGAAGTCCGCCCGGGTGATGAAGCAGGCGGTCGCCTATCTCGAACCCTACATGGAGGCCGAGAAGCTCGCCAATGGCGGCGACGGCAAGCGGCAGGCCGCCGGCAAGGTGCTGATGGCGACCGTGAAGGGCGACGTCCACGACATCGGCAAGAACATCGTCGGCGTCGTGCTGGCCTGCAACAACTACGAGATCATCGATCTCGGCGTGATGGTGCCGGCCGCCAAGATCCTGGACACCGCCAAGCGCGAGAAGGTCGACATCGTCGGCCTGTCGGGCCTGATCACGCCGTCGCTCGACGAGATGGTCCACGTGGCCGGCGAGATGGAGCGCGAGGGTCTGGACGTGCCGCTGCTGATCGGCGGGGCCACCACGAGCCGCGTCCACACGGCGGTGAAGATCCACCCGGCCTACGCCAAGGGGCAGGCGGTCTACGTCACCGACGCGAGCCGCGCGGTCGGCGTGGTGTCGAGTCTGATCTCCAAGGAGACCCGCGGCGCCACGATCGAGAAGGTCAGGGCCGAGTACGCCAAGGTCGCCGACGCCCACAGGCGCGCGGAGGTCGACAAGCAGCGGCTGCCGCTCGCCAAGGCGCGGACCAACGCCTTCAGGGTCGACTGGTCGGGCTACAAGCCGGCCAAGCCGACGTTCACCGGCACCCGGGTCTACGGCTCCTACGAGGTCGCCGACCTCGTGCCCTACATCGACTGGACGCCGTTCCTGCAGACCTACGAGTTCAAGGGTCGCTTCCCGGCGCTCCTGGACGATCCCGAGCAGGGTCCGGCCGCCCGTGCCCTCTACGAGGACGCGCAGGAGATGCTCAAGCAGATCGTGGCGGAGCGCTGGTTCAACCCGAAGGCGGTGATCGGATTCTGGCCGGCCAACAGCGTCGGCGACGACATCGCGCTCTACACCGGCGAGAGCCGGCAGGAGCGGCTCGCCACCTTCCACGGCCTGCGCCAGCAGCTCTCGAAGCGCGACGGGCGGTCGAACACCTGCCTGTCGGACTTCGTGGCCCCGGCCGGGACCGGGATCGCCGATTATGTCGGCGGCTTCGTGGTTACGGCCGGCCTTGAGGAGGTGCGCATCGCCGAGCGCTTCGAGCGGGCGAACGACGATTACCGGGCGATCCTCGTGAAGGCGCTCGCCGACCGCATCGCCGAGGCTTTCGCCGAGCGCATGCACGAGCGGGTGCGCAAGGAGTTCTGGGGCTACGCCACCGAGGAGGCCTACGCCCCCGAGGAGCTGATGCTGGAGAAGTACGACGGCATCCGTCCGGCCCCGGGCTATCCCGCACAGCCCGACCACACCGAGAAGACCACCCTGTTCGAGTTGCTGAAGGCCGAGGGCCGGATCGGCGTGAAGCTCACCGAGTCCTACGCCATGTGGCCGGGCTCCTCGGTATCGGGGCTCTACATCGCCCATCCGGAGGCGCACTATTTCGGCGTCGCCAAGGTGGAGCGCGATCAGGTCGAGGATTACGCCGCCCGCAAGGGGATGGATGTCCGCGAGGTCGAGCGCTGGCTCGGACCGATCCTGAACTACGACCCGGCGCGGTATCTCGCGCAGGCGGCGGAGTAGGGGCGAGGCACCACCGTCATCGCGAGCGCAGCGAAGCGACCCACGGCAGCGCGACATCAGTCAGCGTGGCGCTACCTGGATTGCTTCGCTCCGCTCGCAAGGACGGCGCGGCGGCCCGAACCGCCCGTCCAGCCTCAGCAGGTCCCGGCACCCCGAGTGTTCACGTACAGCGCATAGACCGAGTGCGTGGACGTCATCAGCAGCAGGTTGCGGTTGAGGCCGCCGAAGCACAGGTTGGCGCAGCGCTCCGGCAGGCGGATCCGCCCGATCAGCTTGGCCTGCGGGGAAAGCACGATGACCCCGTCCTCGGCCTCGCTCATCCCCCAGCCGCACCAGAGATTGCCGTCGACATCGGCACGGAACCCGTCCGGCGTGCCGGTGCCGGCATCGTAGAACACCCGCCCGTTGGCAGTCTTGGTGCCGTTCTCGACCACGTCGTAGACGCGGATCAGGCGGTTGGGCTTCGCCCGCGCCTCGATGACGTAGAGCTTGGACTCATCCGGCGAGAAGCACAGCCCGTTCGGACCCGCCACGCCCTCGACCACGACGCTGGCCTGTCCCGTCTTCGGATCGATCCGGTAGACGTTGCCGGGCAGCTCCGGCGCGGCCATCGATTCGTGCGGGTTCGGCCCGAAGGCCGGATCGGTGAACCAGACCGCGCCATCGGAATGGCAGACCACGTCGTTGGGTGAATTCAGCGGCTTGCCGTCGAACCGGTCCAGCAGCGTGGTGATGGTGCCGTCGTGCTCGGTCCGGGTCACGCTGCGGGTCCTGTGCTGACAGGTGATCAGCCGGCCCTGCCGGTCGCGGGTGTTGCCGTTGGCGTAGTTCGACGGCTTGCGGAACACTGAGAGCGCGCCGGAGGCCTCCTCCCACTTCATGATGCGGTCGTTGACCACGTCGCTGAACAGCAGCGATCCCATGTCGCCGAACCAGACCGGCCCCTCGGCCCAGCGGAACCCGGTCGCGACCCGCTCCACCGTCGCCGAGGCGAGGCGGTACTTGGCGAAGGTGGGATCCAGGATCTCGACGGCGGGGTCCGGCACCCGCTGCGACGGTTCCCAGCCGGCCCCGGCCGCCCGCGTCGCGCCGAGCAGGGCGGCTCCGGCGAGCAGGCTCCTGCGTGCGATCGTCACCATGTTACCTCCCTGTGGTGTGGCCCGCCGCCCGTTACCGACGGCTCGGGCCGGTCAGTGGATCTCGGGTTCCGGGATCCCGCCCGAACCTTCCAGAAAGTCGAAGTCGCAGCCCTCGTGCGCCTGCCTCACGTGCTGGGCGAACAGGCGGTTGTAGCCCCGCGGATAGGCCCGGTCGGGCGGCACGAACGCCTTCACCCGCGCGGCGATCTCTGCGTCGTCGAGGTGCAGGTGGATCCGGCGCGCGGGCACGTCGACCGTGATGCGGTCGCCGGTGCGAACGGCGGCGAGGGGACCGCCGGCCGCCGATTCCGGCGCCACGTGCAGGATGCAGGCGCCGTAGCTCGTCCCGCTCATCCGCGCGTCCGAGATGCGGACCATGTCCCGCACGCCCTGCCGGAGCAGGACCTTGGGGATCGGCAGCATCCCCCATTCCGGCATGCCGGGACCGCCGATTGGGCCGGCATTGCGCAAGATCATCACATGGTCGGGGGTGACGTCGAGGGCGAGGTCGTTCACCGCCGCGCTCATCGCGTCGTAGCTGTCGAAGACCAGCGCGGGACCGGTATGCTGCAGCAGACGCGGGTCGGCGGCCGGCGGCTTGATCACGCAGCCGTCGGGGGCGAGGTTGCCGTAGAGGATCGCGGTGCCGCCCATGGCGACGATCGGCCGGTCGAGCGGGCGGATCACGTCGTCGTTGAAGACCTTCGCACCGGCGAGCCCGTCGCCGACCGTGTTGCCGGTGACCGAGCGGGCGTCGAGGTGGAGGAGTGGGGACAGGCGCGCCATCAGGGCGCGGATGCCGCCCGCGATGTGGAAATCCTCCATCAGCCACTCACCCGAGGGCCGGAGGTTGGCGATCACCGGCACCTTCTGGGCGAATGCGTCGAACTCGGTAAGCTTGATCGGGATTCCCGCGCGCCCGGCCATGGCCACGAGGTGGATCATCGCGTTGGTGGAGCCGGCCAGCGCGTTGTGAACGACCAGTGCGTTGTCAATCGACCGGCGGTCGAGGATGTCGGAGGGCTTCAGGTCCTCCCAGATCATCTCCACGATGCGCCGGCCGCAGGCGGAGGCCATGCGGGGATGGTCGGCGTCGGCCGCCGGGATCGAGGCCGAGCCGGGCAGGGACAGCCCCAGGGCCTCGGTGATCGCCGTCATGGTCGAGGCCGTGCCCATCGTCATGCAGGTGCCGGCGGAGCGGGCGATGCCCGCCTCCATGGCGTTCCATTCCTGCGCGGTGATGTTCCCGGCCTCCTTCTCGGCCCAGTACTTCCAGACATCCGAGCCGGAGCCGAGGATCGTGCCGCCGAAATGGCCGCGCATCATCGGGCCGGCCGGCAGGAACACCATCGGCAGGTTCATGGAGATGCCCCCCATCACAGTGCCGGGCGTGGTCTTGTCGCAGCCGCCCATCAGCACCGCGCCGTCGACCGGATGCTGGCGCAGCAGCTCCTCCACCTCCATGGCGAGGAGGTTGCGGTAGAGCATCGTGGTCGGCTTGACGAAGTTCTCGGACAGCGAGAGCGCGGGCAGCTCGATCGGGAAGCCCCCCGCCTGCCAGACGCCGCGCTTCACGTGCTCCACGCGCTCGCGGAAATGCTGGTGGCAGGGGTTGATGTCGCTCCAGGTGTTGATGATGCCGACGATCGGCTTGCCGGTGAAATCGGCCCGCTCGTAGCCCATCTGGAGCATGCGCGAGCGGTGGCCGAAGCTGCGCAGGTCCGTGGCGCCGAACCAGCGCTGGCTGCGCAGGTCGCCCAGGTCTTTCTTGCGCGCGGTCATCGCCCTGCCTCCGGTTTCATGGGTTCGGTCCGGCGGGACGGGCTGCGCGGCCGGCGCCGTTCCGCGGATCGGCCGCCGCGCCCCCCGACCGGACCGAGACGACCGTGATCGCCGCGGAGGCCAGCGCGCAGGCGGCCAGGAAGTAGAGTCCCGCCTCGTAGGTGCCGGTGTCATCCTTGAGCCAGCCCAGGACGTAGGGGCCGACGAAGCCGCCGAGATTACCGATCGCGTTGATCAGGGCGATCCCCCCGGCGGCCGCCGGCCCGGCCAGGAACTCGCCCGGCATCGCCCAGAAGGCCGGCTTGCTGCCGTAGAGCCCGATCGTGGCCACCGACATCGCGGTCAGCGCCCAGAGGCTCCCGAGCATGGGACCGGACACGATGAGGCCGAGAGCGGCGACCAGCGCGGCGATCGCGAAGTGCCAGCGCCGCTCGTTGCGCCGGTCCGACGACCAGCTCCACGCGATCATGCCCAGGGTCCCGACGATGTAGGGCACCGCCGTGGCGACGCCCGTCTGCCAATCGGTGAGATGCAGGCTCTTCAGGATCGGCGGCATGAAGAAGGTGATGCCGTAGGTGGCGGTGCCGATGCAGAAGTAGATCGCCCCGAGGGCAAGAATCCGCCGGTCGGTGAGGACCGTCCGCAGGGTGAAGTGCCCGTGGGCCCGGATCGTCCCTGCGCGCTCCGTTGCCAGTTCTTCCTCCAGCCACCGCCGCTCCTCGGCGGTGAGCCACGCCGCCTGCTCGGGCCGATCCGTCATCAGAGCGAGGACCGCCAGGGCCAGCAGGATCGAGGGCACCGCCTCCAGGAGGAACAGCCATTGCCAGCCGTGCAGGCCCAGGGTGCCGTCGAGCTGGAGCAGCGCCCCCGAGATCACGGCCGTGRGGGCGTTCGAGCCCGGCACCGCAAGGAACAGGGCGGCGACCACACGGGCTCGGTACCGCTTCGGGAACCAGTAGGTGAAATAGAGGATCACGCCGGGGAAGAAGCCGGCTTCGGCCACGCCCAGCAGGAAGCGCAGGGCCAGAAAGCTCGCCGGGCCGGTGATGAGGGCCATGCTGCCCGCGACCAGCCCCCAGGTGACCATGATGCGGGCGATCCAGAGCCGCGCCCCGGCGCGCTCCAGCAGGACGTTGCTCGGCACCTCGAAGATGACGTAGCCGAGGAAGAAGATGCCAGCGGCCCAGCCGTAGAGCGTCGCGGAGAACCCGAATTCCCGGTTCAGGCCGAAGGCGGCGAAGCCCACATTCGTCCGGTCCATATAGGCCACGAAGTAGATCAGCACGATCAGCGGCAGCAGACGCCGCGACACTCTGGCGACGGTGCGCCGCTCGATGTCGGGCACGACCGCTCCCGCGCGTAGACCCGCCGCCATGACCACCTCCCTGCCGAAACCGACGAGTCCAGGCCCGCTGCCGATTGCGTGCCAGGCCGGAGCGGGCCGGACCGGCACACTCAGCGGCCGGTCCGCTGCCGCCACGCAGCGAAGTCGGCGAGACTCTGTTCGTCGGTGGCAGGGTAGAGGCCGAGGATTGTGCGGCCCTTGCGAACCTCCTCGGCCACGAAGTCCTCGTAGGCGGTCATCTCGACGGCCTCGTCGGCGACCGCGTCGGCGAGGTGGGCCGGGATCACCGCGACGCCGTCGCCGTCGCCGACGATGACGTCCCCCGGGAAGACGGGCGCGTCGCCGCAGCCGATCGGCACGTCGATGTCGATCGCCTGATGGAGGGTGAGGTTCGTCGGCGCCGAGGGCCGCACGTGGTAGCTCGGCATCGCGAGCTGCGCGATCTCGTCGGCGTCGCGGAAGCCGCCGTCGGTCACGAGGCCGGCGCAGCCCCGCACCATCAGGCGCGTGGCCAGGATCGAACCCGCGGAGGCTGCCCGGGCGTCCTTGCGGCTGTCGATCACCATCACGGCGCCGGGCGGGCATTCCTCCACGGCCTTGCGCTGCGGATGCGCCCGGTCCCGGAACACGGTGATGGGGTTCAGATCCTCACGGGCCGGGATGTAGCGCAGGGTGAACGCCTCGCCGACCATCGTCGGGCCGCCGGCCTTCAGGGGGCGCACGCCCTGGATCATCTGATTGCGGAAGCCGCGCTTGAACAGTGCGGTCATCAGCGTCGCCGTGCTGACGGACTTCAGCTTGGCGCGCGTCTCGGGGGACAGCCCGGCCATACGCATCTCCTCCCTGGGACCCGGTCTGCGCGACCGCGACCGGTGACGGTCGCATCGCGCTTGCGCATCTCGCTTGCACGCGTGGCTTACGCCGGGCTTGTTTCCCGCCCGCTCTGGATGCGGACTGATATCCCAGATCTTGAGTAGCACGGCGCGCCGCGCCATTGTCAACCGGCGCGGGTTGCGACAGACGTGATCCGACATCGACGGGGAAGCCCTTGGCCGGATTGGGATTTGCGGGCGGCGGGAGCACGGCGCCGTCGGAGGTACGCCGGCCGCGCTCCCTCTCCGAGACCGCCTACGACGCCATCGAGCAGATGATCATCAGCCGCCGCCTCGCACCCGGCGCCATGGTCTCCGAGGGTGAGCTCGGCGCGGAGCTGGGCCTCGGCCGGACCCCGATCCGCGAGGCGCTGGGGCGGCTCAAGGCGATCGGGTTCGTGGAGGTCCATCCGCGGCGCGGCGTCCTGGTCACCCCGGTGGACATCATCAAGCATCTCGAATTGCTGGAGGTGCGTCGTCCCCTCGACGAGACCGTCGCCCGTTGCGTCATCGCGCGCGGCACGGCGGAGGACCTGGGGCAGTTGATGGAGCGCGCGGCCGGGCTGCGCGGCGCCGCGGAGGCCCGCGACCGGGAGGCCTATTTCCGGCAGAAACGCGCCCTTCACGAGGCCCTGGTCGGCGCGGCCTACAACCCGACGCTCACCGGCACCATGGCGGCGCTCCACGCCCAGTCCCGCCGGTTCTGGTACACCTACGAGCCGACCGCCAGCTTCCTGGATTGCGCCGGGATCCACGGGACGATCCTGTCCGGCATCGCGGCGCGGGAGGAGGCGGCGGCCCTTGCCGGGATCGGGACGCTGTTCGACTTTCTCGACCGGATGACCCGTCGAGCCCTCGACCGTCGGCCCCTGGTCTGACAGGTTGACCGCCCCGACCCCGCCCCTATCCTGAAACTGGGATATCAGACGCCTCTCAGCGGCGGGCGGATCCACGGCCGATCCGGCATACGCACCGGATGCGGCCCCAGTGCCAGGGAGGAACGGCTTGAGCGGATTGCCCCCACGCACCGGTGCGCAGGTGCTCGTCGACCAGCTCCGCGCGCAGGGCGTCGAGCGCGTGACCTGCGTCCCCGGGGAGAGCTACCTCGCGGTGCTCGACGCCCTGCGCGACAGCGGCATCGACGTGCTGGTCTGCCGGCAGGAGGGCGGGGCGGCGATCATGGCCGAGGCCGCCGGCAAGCTCACCGGCCGACCCGGCATCTGCTTCGTCACCCGGGGTCCCGGCGCCACCAACGCCTCGGCCGGCGTGCACATCGCTCGCCAGGATTCGACGCCGATGATCCTGTTCGTCGGCCAGATCGCCCGGCGGATGCGGGACCGCGAGGCCTTCCAGGAGGTCGATTACCGGCAGATGTTCGGCGGCGTGGCCAAGTGGGCGGTGGAGATCGACGACGCGGCCCGGATCCCCGAGATCCTCGCCCGGGCCTTCCGGGTGGCGATGCAGGGCCGTCCCGGCCCGGTCGTGGTCGCCCTGCCGGAGGACATGCTCGACGATATCGCGGCCGTATCCGACGCGCCCCGCGTTATCCCGGCCGCGCCGGCGCCGTCTCGGGACGATGCCGAGCGCCTGCGGGCGATGCTGGCGGAGGCGCGGCGGCCGATGGTGCTGCTCGGCGGCTCCCGCTGGACGGAAGGTGCCGTCGCAGCCCTGGCCGCCTGGGCCGGGCGTCACGACCTGCCGGTCGCGGTCTCGTTCCGGCGGGCGCAGCTCTTCCCCGCCGACCATCCGAACTTCGCGGGCGAACTCGGGATCGGACCGAACCCGGCGCTCCTCGCCCGGATCAAGGAGTCCGACCTACTGCTGATGGTGGGCGGGCGCCTCTCCGAGATGCCGGCGCAGTCCTACGGCCTGCTCGGCATCCCCGATCCCGGCCTGCCGCTGGTCCACGTCCATTCCGACGCGGCGGAACTCGGCCGGGTCTACCAGCCGGCGCTGGCGATCGAGGCGGCGCCCGAGACCTTCTGCGCGGTCCTGCCGGATTTCGCGCCCACCGGGCGCGGGCGCGCCGCCGAGGCCCACGCCGCCTACCGCGCATGGTCCGAGACGCCGGAGCCGAAGCCCGGTGCGTTCCAGTACGGGGAAGCGATCACGTGGCTGCGCGAGCGGTTGCCGCCGGACGCGGTGATCTGCAACGGCGCCGGCAATTTCGCCACCTGGGTCCACCGCTACTACCGGTTCCGCGCCTTCGGCACGCAGCTCGCGCCGACCTCGGGCTCCATGGGCTACGGCCTGCCGGCCGCCGTGATGGCCAAGCGCAGCCGCCCGGAGCGGATCGTCGTGGCGCTCGCGGGCGACGGCGACGTGATGATGACCGTGCAGGAATTCGCCACCGCCGTGCAGTACGGGATCGCCGTCGTGGTGGTGGTGCTCGACAACGGCATGTACGGCACGATCCGGATGCACCAGGAGCGCGAGTATCCCGGCCGCGTCTCGGCGACCGAGCTGCGCAATCCCGACTTCGCGGCCCTCGCCCGCGCCTGCGGCGGCCACGGCGAGCACGTGGAGCGCACCGCCGAGTTCGCCCCCGCCTTCGAGCGCAGCCTCGCCTCCGGCCTGCCGGCGATGATCCACTGCCGCGTCGATCCCGAGGCGCTCACGCCGACCATGACCCTCGCGGCCATCCGCGAGAAAGCCCTGGCGGCGCAGCGGGGCTGATGGCCCGTCGCGCATCCGCCCCGGTGCGGCCCGGCCGCGCCCCCACGAAGAGGAACAGCCCATGACCCTGCGCGGCGAGAACCTGATCGGCGCCGAGGCGCGGCGCGGCACCGAGGCGGCCGTCCGGGCCGTCGCGGCGGCCACCGGCGCGACCCTGGAGCCGAATTTCCCAGGCGCGAGCCGGAGCGACCTGGACCAGGCCTGCGCGCTGGCGGAGGCCGCCTTCGACACCTACCGCGAGACCGATCCGGCGGCGCGGGCCGGCTTCCTGGAGGCGATCGCCGCGAACATCCTGGAGATCGGGGACGATCTCGTCACCCGCTGCATGGAGGAGACGGGGCTGCCCCGGCCGCGGATCGAGGGCGAGCGCGGCCGGACGGTGGGGCAGCTGCGCCTGTTCGCCGACGTGGTCCGCGAGGGTGGCTATGTCGGGGCGCGGATCGATCCCGCCCTCCCGGACCGCAAGCCCCTGCCGCGGCCGGACCTGCGCCTGCGCCGGATCGCCGTCGGCCCGGTGGCGGTGTTCGGCGCCTCGAACTTTCCGCTCGCCTTCTCGGTGGCGGGCGGCGACACCGCCTCGGCCCTGGCCRCGGGCTGCCCGGTGGTCGTCAAGGCGCACCCGGCCCATCCCGGCACCTCGGAACTCGTCGGCCGCGCCATCCAGAGGGCGGTGGCGTCCTGCGGCCTGCCGGAGGGGACCTTCTCGCTGCTGTTCGATGCCGGCCAGTCGATCGGGCAGGGGCTCGTGGCCGATCCCCGGATCGCCGCCGTCGGCTTCACGGGCTCGCGCCGCGGCGGCACCGCCCTGATGGCGATCGCGGCCGGGCGCCCGACGCCGATCCCGGTCTATGCCGAGATGAGCAGCATCAACCCGGTGCTGCTGTTCCCCGGCGCCCTCGCCGCGCGGGGCGAGGCGATCGGCAAGGCCTTCGCGGCGTCGCTGACCCTCGGCGCCGGGCAGTTCTGTACCAATCCGGGCCTGATCCTGGCCCTGCCCGGGCCGGGCCTCGATGCCTTCCTCGCGGCCGCCGCCGCGGCGCTGCGGGAGAGCCCGGCCGCGACCATGCTGACCCCGGGCATCCAGCGTGCCTACCGCGAGGCCGTCGCGCGGGTCTCGGGCCACGCCGCCGTCACGACGCTGGCCGAGGGGCGGGAGGGCGGATCGACCCAGGGCCGGGCCGCCCTGTTCGCCGCGGATTCGGACGTCTTCCTGGCGGCACCCGAGTTGCAGGAGGAGATGTTCGGGGCGTCTGGGCTCGTGGTGCGCTGTGCGGATTTCGCAGCGATGCGGGCGGTTCTGGAGCACCTGGAGGGCCAGCTCACGGCCTCGCTGCACTTGGCGCCGGAGGACCACGCGGCCGCGCGGGACCTCCTGCCCCTCCTGGAGCGCCGCGTCGGCCGGATCCTCGTGGACGGGTTCGGCACCGGCGTCGAGGTGGCGCACGCCATGGTGCATGGCGGCCCCTATCCGGCGACTTCGGACGGGCGCACGACGTCGGTGGGCAGCCTCGCCATCGACCGCTTCCTGCGGCCGGTGAGCTACCAGGACGTGCCGGACGCCCTGCTTCCGGCGGCGCTCCAGGCGGCGAATCCGCTCGGCCTGCCCCGACGGATCGACGGCGCGCCCGAGCGCCACTGAGGCGCAACCGGCGGCCAGTCGGGAAGCCCGATCAACGGCTTGCCAGGTGAGGGCGCGGCGTCTAGACAGCCACGGCTCACCTTGGGGCGTCGCCAAGTGGTAAGGCAGCGGTTTTTGGTACCGCCATTCCCAGGTTCGAATCCTGGCGCCCCAGCCAAATTTCCGCGTAAGTCTCTCAATTTGAACGATTTCCTGCAGAAGCGGGAGGCGTCGGCACACATCGGTGTTGCACATGCGTGTCTCACACGAGGTGCCCGGTGCCGGCTATCGCTCATGCTTACAGGCGCGGTGGGAGTTATTCCTGGCGCCGCCGGATCCCGCTGCCGCTGATCCGATTCTGCCGTTCCACGCAGCTCGTGGTAAGTCTAGGCACGCGCGAGCCGGCCAGGGCACGCTTCCTCGCGAGCCAGCTCACGGCTCATTCCGATCAGCTTTTTCATCGCGCCATGAGCGAGCCCGAACCCGATCTCATTATGAGCCGCCGCCAGCTCGACGGCATCTTTCGCGAAAGCCTATTGGCCCACCTCGAAAAACTCGACCGGATCGCTGCGGCAGAACGTGCGGAACCGCACTTCGATCCTGAGGCGAGCCGGCGTGCCGATCGGCGTATGGGATGGATCCTGCGTATCCTTGGAGCGCGCGGCGCGGCAGCCACCATCGATCCTCCGTTGGCTGATGAGATGCGTCGCGACGGGCTAAATGACCTCGACATTGAGGAGGCACGGGCGACGCTGGCCGCGATGGTGCGCCAGAACGGCCACCTGATGCCTCGCGCTCGCCTGGAAGGGCTGCTCGCGAACCAAGCGGTCGCACCCACCATGACTAACTTGTCTTTAGCTCAGGAGATTGCCTTCCGCGGTATGTCAGCGGCGGCCTTTGCGACTGAGCGCCGCTACGATGGTCTTCGGATCGAAGAGGTCACACTGCGCGACGCGATCCTGCTGAGGGAAGCGCAGGTGCCGCCCGAGGCCACCGGCTCGACAGCAACCGCGCGTACAGCTCATTCGCAATCAAACGCTGATGCCGTCCCTCCAATGCCGACAGGCGTTGCAATCGTGTCAGCAAGCCCGGACCTCGCGCTGGATGCGACGGACCAAGAGCCTCATCAGAAGGGGATACATCCAATCATCGCGTTCGGGGAGGCGATGATCGCCGGGCGCGCTCGTGACGAAACCTGGGATGCAAAAACACAGCATCAGGCGCGGCAGATTTTTGCCCTGTTCGCGAAGTTACTCGCCGAGAACGGCCTCGTCCGTGTGACTGATCTTCGGCAGAGCCATTTTGCCGAATTAGTTGATCTTTTGCGGTCCGTCTCGCCATCGTATGGTAAGAGCCCTCGTGATGCCGAACGCAGCACAGCTGAACTGCGTGAGATTGGCGCCAAGCTTCCAGCCAACAAGCGTGGCATCGTCGGGGATACCATCAATCGTCACCTGACTTTCCTCGGACAGCTTGTGACATTTCTCAAGGCGCAGGGCCTCGCGATTGATGCGAGCATCGACCTCGCGCTCCTTCGCGCCCGCAAGCGGGACAGGGCACGTAACCGGCGACCATCTCTTAGCAACGACGATGTTGCGGCGATCTTCCAATTGCCCTGCTTCACAGGCTGTCGTTCGTGGCGCGATCCGTTTACCACAGGCGATCAGGTATTCCATCGCGCTTTGTACTTCGCGATTATCTTACTCTATTATACAGGCGCGCGAAGAGAGGAAATTGCAGGACTTCATGTCGGCGACGTGGAGGAGGCAAGCGGGATTGCATACCTTGCTTTTCGATTCAACGAAACGCGTCGTCTTAAGAACGTTCAATCTATTCGGTTTGTCGCTTTGCACCCAGAGGTGCTCCGCCTCGGGTTTTTGGACTACGTCAAAGCTGTTCGCGCACTCGGATACGGCCTCGTGTTTCCGGATCTAAAATCGCCAAACTCAAGCTCGCCGCTCGGCGATCGCCTCTACGATGAATTTAGCAGCGGACTTCGAAAAGCAATCTCAAACGAAGACGAACGTAAAAAGGTCATCCACTCCTTCAGACATTCGCTTGGCAACAATCTTAAGCAAGCCCGCGTTCACACGGAAATCAGAGCTGACATCCTTGGACACGCCGGGTCCGGCGAAACAGACGAACGTTATTGCGACCCGACAGCTCTGGCATTGATGCTGGAGGAGCTGAAAAAGGTTCCAGCGGTCACCAACCATCTGGCGCAGAAGCCGATAAAGCTGCTCCCGTGGGTCTCCGCAAAGGAGCGGCCGCCCTTCGCAAGAGCCCGCAAACGCTCCGTGTCTCGGGGATAAGTGGGCCCGGCAGGACTCGAACCCGCAACCAAAAACGCGATTGCTGACAGCGATTTAAAGAAAGTCGAAGAGCTCAAGTTATGCACTTTGTGCGGGAGCTGCAAGACGGCGAAGCGTCAGCCTTCACGTTAAAGGTAGCTGAGGTGCGGACGGTCCTTTCTGCGGACCCTCTGGCCCTGCCGACTGCGCGCTCGTAGCGCTTCAATCGGAGTTGGACGACTCCGTGCCAACTTGCTTATCGGACGTCCGCTGTGAGGATCACATAGAGCGGTGAGAATGACTGGGTCTGGCCGAAGAACGAACCCGCTGCGCGGGAGGGCGCACGCGGTGAGGTCGCGGTAGCATCCGGACCGTCGCGCGTCGTTTGAGGCCTGTCGGCGGCGGGCCGAGCATCGCGGCTCCTTCATCCGAGGAGCCCGACGATGCACGATCTGCTTCCTGCCCCTACAATCAGCCCGCTGCGCCAACGCCTGATCGAGGAGATGAACCTGCGCCGGTTCTGCCACGAGACCCAGCGCAACGACCTGCGCGACGTCGGTCGTCTGGCCACCTTCCTTGGACGCCGGCTCGACACGGCCAGCGCGGAGGACCTGCGCCGCTTCCAGGTCGAACAGCGCCAGGGCGGAGTGCCGGTGCCGACCCTCAACGGCATCGTCTCGGCCTTGCGCTTCTTCTTCACCCACGCCCTCGACCGCCCGGATCTGGCGCGCCGGCTCGTCCGTCTGGCCTATCCGCGCACGCTGCCCGTCGTCCTCAGCCACGCGGAGGTTGCCCGCCTGCTCGCCGCCACGACCTGCCTCAAGCACCGGGCGGCCCTGGCCGTAGCCTACGGCGCCGGCCTGCGCGTGGCCGAGGTCGCGGCGCTGAAGGTCACGGACATCGACAGCCAGCGCATGCTGATCCGGGTCGAACAGGGCAAGGGCGGCCGGGCCCGCAACGCCTTGCTCTCGACGGATCTCCTAGCTCTGCTGCGCCAGTGGTGGCGGACCGGCCGCCAGCAGGGCATGATGTATGGCGACGGCTGGCTGTTCCCCGGCCAGCACGCCCTCAAGCCGATCAGCACCCGGCAGCTGCACCGGGTGGTCGTCGAGGCCGCACGGGCCGCCGGCATCGCCAAGCGGGTCGGCCCGCACACCCTGCGCCACAGCTTCGCCACCCACCTCCTGGAGGACGGCACCGATATCCGGGTGATCCAGGTCCTGCTCGGCCACGCCAAGCTCGACAACACCGCCTTCTACACCAAGGTCGCCGCCCGCACGGTGCGCACCGTGACCA
Organism: Methylobacterium sp. P3_A11; assembly: GCF_056403155.1. Classification (NCBI taxonomy): domain Bacteria; kingdom Pseudomonadati; phylum Pseudomonadota; class Alphaproteobacteria; order Hyphomicrobiales; family Methylobacteriaceae; genus Methylobacterium; species Methylobacterium sp. P3_A11. Next base: position 5,371 of record NZ_JBFUGA010000059.1, on the reverse strand, counting down.
GCCCCCTCGATCGGCTCGGCCTGTTCGAGGCCGGGGAGAGTGCGGCCGGCAGCTGACGCGCCGGGCCGACCCCCGTGCTGGAGGTCGCCGACGTCTTCCGCGCCGCCGGGCCGGCCTACCGTGCCGCCCGGGGCGGGCACCTGAGCCTGCACCAGCGCAAGGTCATGGCGGCGATCGAGACCTGCCGCACCGCCGCGCTGGGCGGCCACGTCGAGGCCTGCGACGGCTGCGGGCACACGCGCATCGCCTACAACTCCTGTCGCGACCGGCACTGCCCCAAATGCCAGGACGCGGCGGCCCGCACGTGGCTGGCCGCGCGCGAGGCCGACCTCCTGCCGGTCGGCTACTTCCACGTCGTGTTCACCCTGCCGGCCGAGGTCGCGCGGATCGCCTTCCAGAACAAGGCCGCCGTCTACGACCTGCTGTTCCGGGCAGCCTCCGAGACGATGCTGACCATCGCCGCCGACCCGAAGCATCTCGGTGCCCGCATCGGGCTGACCGCCGTCCTCCACACCTGGGGCTCGGCGCTGACCCACCACCCGCACGTCCACATGATCGTGCCCGGCGGCGGTCTCGCGCGCGACGGTACCCGCTGGATCTCAGCAAAGCCCGGCTTCCTGCTGCCGGTGCGCGTCCTTGCCAAGCTGTTCCGGCGGCTGTTCCTGGCCGGGCTGACCGCCCTGCACGCGGCTGGACGGCTCGCCGCCTTCGGCAGCCTGTCGCCCCTGGCCGAGCGCGGCGCCTTCCTGCGCCACCTCGCGCCGGTCCGAACCAAGCGCTGGGTCGTCTATGCCAAGCCGCCGTTCGCCGGCCCCGCGGCGGTGCTCGCCTACCTGTCGCGCTACACCCACCGGGTCGCCATCTCGAACCGGCGGCTCGTCGGCTTCGACGCGACCGGCGTCACCTTCCGGGTCAAGGACTATCGCCGCGACGGGCCGGAGCGCTACGGCGTCCTGACGCTGGCCGCGGACGAGTTCATCCGGCGCTTCCTCCTGCACGTCCTGCCCAAGGGCTTCCACCGCATCCGCCACTACGGCCTGCTCGCCAGCGCCACCCGCCGCGCCAATCTCGCCCGCATCCGCGACCTGCTGGCCGCCGCGCCGCCGGCTAACCCGCCGGAACCTGCGTCGCCGCCCGACCGGCTCGCCCCGTGCCCGTGCTGCGGTGGGCGCATGACGGTCGTCGAGATCTTCGGCCGCTTCCGGCAGCCGCGAGGTCCACCGACCGCCTCGGCTTCAACCCGGATGAGGGCCACGTGACCCGGCCCTCCATGTGCCCCGTCGCCTGCCGCAAGCACCACGCCGCGGCCAGTGGATCGTCGTGCGCCTGTTCCAGCCGACCCCACCGTCAGCCACCCACGCCAGGGTATGGCCCCCGCGTCGGCGTCTCATGCGATCCTGGCAGCCAACGGATCGGTCTCAGCCAGCACGTGCGAGCCAGGACACAGTCACACGCTAGCCGCCGCGAGACACCCCGCCATCGGGCCGAAACGACCAATCCCCATAGCTGAGCGCCTCGGTCCCCGCGGGTTCCTTCTTCGGAGACTTTCGTACGCCTCACGGCGCCCGAAACTCTTCACGTAAGCGGAATGGCTATTTCGGAGAGGGTGCGCCGTAAAAGCAGACGCACTCCTACCGACCCAAACCCTCCGAGCGAGCAGTCTTCGGCCCTTCCGAGAAGCGGTCATGCCTTGGCATCGCCTCTGCGCAAAATTCCGATGTGTGCTTTTGCGCTTGCTTAGCCTGCGGCGGCCTCAATAAACCTGCGGGATAATTGCAAGCGCCACGGCGAGCACCAGAATACCGGTGCTTTACGAAAACACGTTGAGCGAAGATAATACATTGCGATATCGTGAGGTGCGCAATGTCCGCTTCCGGCTTGGCGCTACATGCAACACTGCTATCTCGCCGGTCGCTACTCGGCGTGTCGGCCTTCGGCGCATCAAGCAGCCTCCTCGGCTGTGCCCTGCCAACTCGGCTCGCCGCCGTGCCACGCGGATGCGCGAGTGCCGCAACGGCGCTCGGTGTGCCGAACGAGCGGTTCTTCCCGACTGAGACCAACGGGCAGGCCGCGCTCCAGCGGGAATTCATCGAGGCTGTCCAACGCCAGATCGTGTCGAGCGGCATCCGACCGGCCACACCGTTGCCCGACTTGGACCTGCTCGGCATCTCAGGAGGTGGTGAAAACGGAGCCTTCGGCGCCGGGCTTCTCAACGGTTGGACCGAGCATGGCGACCGCCCGAACTTCTTCCTGGTCACCGGCATCAGCACCGGCGCGTTGAGTGCCCCCTTCGCGTTTCTCGGCGGCGCCTATGACGCGCAACTGAAGAGCGTATTCACCGACATCACCTTGGCGGATGTTCTGCTGGAGCGCAGCTACACCGCTGCGATCTTGGACGATGCCATGGCGGACAACAGCCCTCTGTTCCGCACCATTTCCCGCCACCTCGATGAGGCGATGCTGGCCGAGATCGCCCGGGCCTACGCCAATGGCAGGCTGCTGCTGGTGGGCACCTCTAATCTCGATGCGCAGACACCAGTCATTTGGAACATCGGCGCTATCGCGCAGAGCGGCCATGCTCGCGCCTTGGAGACGGTGCGGCGGATTCTACTGGCCTCCGCTGCCATCCCCGGTGCCTTCGCACCGGTCTTTTTCGATGTGACGCTGAACGGGAAGCCCTTTCAGGAGTTGCATGTTGACGGCGGGGCGTTCGCCCAACTCTTCCTATATCCCGCCAGCGTCTCGCGATTTCGTCGGGAGCGGCTGGCGCGCGGGCAGCCAACGGCGCGGACTCGGGCTTGGGTGATCCGCAATGGTCGGCTGGATCCCGAATGGGCCTCGACGGAGCGTCGGACCCTCGGCATTGTAGGTCGCGCGATCACTGCCATGATCGCGGCCAGCGGCTACAACGACGTGTTGCGGATCCATGCCGCAGCCGAGCGCGACGGGGTAGACTACAACTTGGCCTTCATCGGACCGGACTTCACGATGGAGCGGAACAAGCCGTTTGATCCATCCTACATGCGCCCCCTCTATGAATATGGCCGGCAGCGCGCGCTGCGTGGCGACGCTTGGGTCACGCAACCTCCGATCTGAGTCGATCAAGGTCGCGGCGACCCGCGCAACATGGCCTCTCGGTCAAGCTGTGATCGCGATGCCCTAACTCCTGGTGACAGATTCAGTCGATGAAGCGTTCGACCATGCCGTTCGTGCGCAGCGGGTATGGCTTCATGGAAGAAATTGCGCGGCCCGTCGATCGACACGCAGCACGGGATGACCTTGCCGTCGAGCACCATCCCAAAGCGCACGTGCGCGAGGGTCTCCCTGTCGATGTCCTGCGGACCCGCCTCGTAGCTCTCCAGCGGCATGCGGCGCCACTGACCTTCACGCCCCTGCATCCCGCTGCGCTCTCCGCCTGTCAATGGGCCCCGCGCTAATATCCAGTAAGCCCTCAGTGAGCGTAGATGATCACATCGACCGTATCGTCGCTGCCGCCGACGCCGCTCTCGCGACGGGAGGCGCTCCCATGGTCAGGCCGAGCATCGCTGACCTGTTGAACCTCGACCGCGCTTTGGTACCCGAGGAGCGCAAGCGACTGTGCGCCGGCACGACGCTGAAGGGTGACGAGGCTTTGCCGGGCAGCGGTTCTGAGGGCAAGACCTGCGGATCGTCCAAGCAACTGGTTCCCAAGCGCTTGGCCCGGACCGACCTGAAATGCGGGCTGACGGAGCGGGGCTGGACTGAGGGCGCCGGCAGCAACGCGTCGGCCGGTTGTGCCACCCTGCAGGCGGAGAGAGGCGCCGACGTCCTCGCTCTTAGAACGACGCGCGGAGAATGGCCGGTCGGGGAAGCGTGCTTAGACCTCGGGTGTCGATCTGAGCCAGCCCTGCAACACCGGCCAGCAGCGCGACGATCATGAACAGGGCTCCCAAGAACTCGGTGAGCTAGTCAGAATGTCGCGCGGCCTTGCTGATCCCGTAGCCGCCGAGCGTGAACACGGCCGCGGCGATCAGTGGAACGGTCAGGCCTGCAAGCAAACGCACCTCCCGCCTGAAAAACCCGTGGTCGGCAGAGCGGTTCTGGCGCACAACAGGATGCCGGAAGTGCCGCTGCAAACGTCACCGCTCACCGAACGCAGATGGGAGCAAGCGCGACTTGGTGCATCAGACAAAAGGCACCTGAGACCGGCCGACAGCCGCGTCTCGTACGATCAAGCTACGGATGCAGAAACTGCAAGATTAGTCGATGGGAGTGCCGGGCATGATCACGACCGCTCAGCTCGCCTCACGGGCACTCGGCGACCATCTCGCCGCCGAGCTCCAGAGCACGTTCGGCGCCAGCCAAGCGCCCTTGGCCGAGAGGGTTGGCGCTGCCGCGCGTCTTGCCCTTGAGTGCTTGGGGAACTCTGACGCACTCTACCACGACCTAGAGCACACTCTGCTCGTTACGCAGGTCGGCCTCGACATCTTGCGTGGCAAAACTCTGCTCGAATTCGTCACGCCAGATGACTGGGCACATCTGGTGGTCGCCTGCCTTCTGCATGACATCGGATATGTGCGAGGCGTTCTGAAAGGCGATTGCCCTGTGGAGGGTTATATCATCGACGACGCTGGCCACCGCATCGTGCTGCCGCGCGGCGCCTCGGACGCGGCACTGACCGCCTACCACGTCGACCGATCCAAGTTGTTTGTCGCCGCGCGCTTTGGCCAATCGGAAATGCTGGACGCGAACCGCGTCATGCGCGCCATCGAGCAAACCCGCTTTCCGGCCCAGCCCGGCAATCTCGACGACCATCCGGAAGATGAGGCCTGCCTGGTCCGGGCGGCGGATCTGATCGGGCAGATGGGTGACCTCCTCTACCTCCGCAAAACCAATGCGCTCTTCCACGAGTTCGAGGAGGCCGGGACGAACGCCACCCTGGGCTACACCTCGCCTGCCGATCTGGTCGAACGCTACCCAGAGTTCTTTTGGCAAAGCGTATCCTCGCATTTGGAGAGTGCGCTAAAGTACTTGGAGGTGACGGTGAGTGGGCGCCAATGGATCGCAGGCCTCCAGTCTAATGTATTTCGGGCGGAACGCTCAACCACCTTCGGACGGTCCCACACGCTTGAGAACTGGTAAGAGCGGTTGGGACCGTTAGGGCCTGTCGTCGCCTGAACGGACTGGCGGGGCTTGCGTTTTCCTCTCTCCAAGGCAGGAGGGATGATGCTGAGCGACGCGCAATGGTCTGAGCTGGAGCCGCTGGTCGAGGCGTGCCGTCCGAAGGCCAAGACGCCACCGCAGGACCTGCAACGCACACTCTCGGCCATTCTCTGGCGGCATCAGAACGGGGCGAAATGGCGGGCCATTCCGGAGGATCTTGGTCCTTGGT
>NZ_JBFUGA010000058.1:0-38504 GCF_056403155.1 Methylobacterium sp. P3_A11 | reverse complement strand
GCCCGCGCCCGGCCCGCAGGCGTCCGCCGCAGCCCCGACGGTGATCGCCGAGCCGGTGGCGCCTCCGGCACCTCCGCCACCGGTCATCACCAGCGGTCGCGCCTCCGTGGTCGGAAGCTGGGACGCCCGGGATGCGACCGGTGCGAATTGCAAGGTGACCCTGTCGAGCACACCCGCCCTGGATCTTTACCGGGCCACGGCGACGGGCTGTGCCAACAAGGATCTGGCCCGGGTTTCGGCCTGGGACTTCCGGGACGGCGAGGTCTACCTCTACCAGCAGGGCGGCTCCGTGGCGGCGCGCCTGCGCCAGGGCGGCGGCGGCCTGGAAGGGGCGCTGACCAAGTCGGGCGCCGCGCTCGCGCTGAACCGCTGAGGCGGCGCCAAGTCTGAGCCGGCGCTAAGTCTGAGCCGGCGCTACTTCGGCGCGACCACACCGCACGGTTGGCGCCCGGCGGAGGGGCCTTACATGAAGGGCTCCCGCCGCATCACGCCCCCGTAAACATGTTCCTGGACTGGCTTGAGCGCCGCGTCGATCCGTTCGCGCCCTTCGACGAGGCGCGGATGCCGCCGCGCTCGATCCTGGGTTTCGCCTGGTTCTATCTGCGGCCGATCCGTGCCGCGTTGGCGGCTTTGTTCGTCATCGCAGTGATCGCCGGGACGGTCGAGGCCTCGCTCTATCTCGTGATGCGCTGGTTTATCGACCTGATCGGCACGGCCGACCGGGCCACCGTCCTGTCTGACCACGCGACCGGACTCGCTCTCGTCATCCTGCTCGTCGCGGTGGTGCGGCCGCTATCGATCTGGGCGCACGAGGTTCTGTCGAACCAGCTCGTGGTCCCCCAATCGACGAACCAGATCCGCTGGCGGGCGCATCTCTACACCCTCGGTCACGCGCTCTCGTATTTCCAGGGCGACTTCTCAGGGCGGCTGGCCAACCGCGTGGTGCAGGTGGGGCCGGCGGTGCGGGAACTCGCCGTCGTCTTCATCGACACGCTGCTTTACGTGGCGATCTACGCGATCACCGCGGTCGGCCTGTTCAGCGCGATCTCCCCGTGGCTTGCCGTCCCGGTCCTGGTGTGGATCGCCGCCTACGCGGCCCTTACGACGTGGTTCGTCCCGCGGGCGCGGGCGCGCTCGCACCTGACCGCCGACACGCGCTCGACGCTCATCGGCCGCATCGTCGACAGCTACACCAACATTCTGACGGTGAAGCTCTTCGCCCGCGACCGCGAGGAACGGGCCGCGGTTGAGGACGCTGTGGCCGTCCACACCGCTGCCTACCTGCACCAGTTCCGCTTGGTGACCCTGACGACGAGCCTCCTCGGCATCCTGAACAGCTTTCTCCTGATCGCCACCGGCGCCGCCTGCCTGATCCTCTGGCGCTCGGGCGGAATGACGACCGGCGAGGCGTCGGCTGGCCTCGCCCTGGTGCTCCGGCTGATCGCCATGTCCGGCTGGGTGATGCAGACCGTCCGCGGCGTCTTCGAGAATGTCGGCGTGGTCCAGGAGAGCATGCAGACCATGGCGCGGCCGCACGCCCTGGTCGACGCATCGGATGCCAAGCCCCTGGTCGTCAACGGCGGCGAGATCCGGTTCGACGATGTCGGCTTCCACTACGGCCGCGGCGACGCCACTGTCATCGAGGATTTTTCCCTGACGATCCGCCCAGGCGAGAAGGTCGGGCTGGTGGGCGTGAGCGGCGCGGGCAAGTCGACCCTGGCGGGGCTGCTCCTGCGCCTCTACGACGTGGAGAGCGGGCGCATCCTGGTCGACGGCCAGGACATCGCGCGGGTCACCCAGCAGTCCCTGCGCGAGGCCATCGCGATGGTCAGCCAGGACACCTCGCTCCTCCACCGCTCGATCCGCGACAACATCGGCTATGGCCGACCCGGCGCCACCCAGGCCGAGATCGAGCGGGCGGCGCGTCTGGCGCACGCGGACACGTTCATCGCCGATCTGGTCGATCACAAGGGGCGGCGTGGGTATGACGCCCAGGTCGGCGAGCGCGGCGTCAAGCTGTCCGGCGGGCAGCGCCAGCGGATCGCCATTGCCCGGGTCATGTTGAAGGACGCCCCGATCCTGATCCTTGACGAGGCGACCTCCGCCCTCGACAGCCAGGTCGAGGCGGCGATCCAGGAATCCCTCGACACCCTGATGGCCGGCAAGACCGTGCTGGCCATCGCGCACCGCCTCTCGACGATCGCGGCCCTCGACCGGCTCGTGGTGATCGACCGCGGCCGGATCATCGAGGAGGGGACGCATGGCGAGCTGGTCGCCGCCGGCGGCGTCTATGCCGGCCTGTGGTCGCGCCAGTCCGGCGGTTTCCTGGACGACGGGACGGCCCGATACGACAGCGCCGTCGCCTGAGCGGCGGGCCGGCGCGATTGCCGGCAACATAACGCGACGATCGAGGGCAGGCCTTATCGCCGCACCGCACACAGCCGCTTGACTCGGGAGCGTCAGACGGTCTCATTGCTCAGATTAGAACCATAATGCTTTGTTCCCGGACCGAGCCGGGACGAGGGCACCTGCGGCCCTTACGTCGACGCATGGAGTTCCGAACCTTGGCGAACACATCAGCCGCCGCTCCCGCGGCCTCCGGGCATGAGGGCAGCCGCCGCGACTTTATGTTCCTGGCGACCGGTGCGGGTCTCGCGGTCGGAGCCGCGGCCGCGGCCTGGCCGTTGGTCTCCTCGATGGCGCCGGACGCCGACACGATCGCGGCCGGCGCGCCGATCGAAGTCGATCTGACGCCGATCCAGGACGGTCAGATTGTCAACGTCTTCTGGCGCGGCAAGCTGATCTTCGTGCGTAAGCTCACCGCCAAGGAGGTGGGCGACATGAAGGCGGTGCCGCTCTCCGCGATGATCGACCCGGCGGCCTTCACGGCGCGGGTCAAGAACGGCCACGATCAGTGGCTGATCGTTTACGGCAACTGCACGCACCTCGGCTGCGTGCCGATCGGTCACCAGGGCAATTTCGAGGGCTGGGCCTGCCCGTGCCACGGCTCGCAGTTCGACGCGGTGGGCCGCGTTCGCCACGGGCCGGCGCCCATCAATCTGCCGATCCCGCCCTACGCCTTCGAGACGGATACCAAGATCCGGATCGGCGAGGGCGGCAGGGAAGCGGCCTGAGGAGGACGGAAGAATGAGCGGAACGGCCAGCACTTACGTCCCCAAGAGCCGCGTAGCCAAATGGTTCGAGGCGCGCCTGCCCATCGCCGGGCTCGTGCACTCGTCCTTCATCGCCTACCCGGTTCCGCGGAACCTCAACTACTTCTGGACCTTCGGGGCGATCCTCGCCGCCTTCTTGGGCATCCAGATCATCACCGGCGTCTGGCTGGCGATGCACTACGAACCCTCGGCCACGGGTGCCTTCACCTCGGTCGAGAAGATCATGCGCGACGTGAACTATGGCTGGCTGCTGCGCTACGCGCACGCCAACGGCGCCTCGATGTTCTTCGTGGCCGTCTACGTCCACATGTTCCGCGCGCTCTATTACGGATCGTACAAGGCCCCGCGCGAGGTGCTCTACATCCTCGGCGTGGTCATCTACCTCCTGATGATGGCCACGGCCTTCCTCGGATACACGCTGCCTTGGGGCCAGATGAGCTTCTGGGGCGCCACCGTCATCACCAACATCCTGGCGGCGATCCCGGTGGTCGGCGACACAATCCAGACCCTGCTCTGGGGGGGCTACTCGGTCGGCAACCCAACGGTGAATCGCTTCTTCTCACTGCACTACCTGCTGCCGTGGATGATCGCCGGCGTGGTCGTGCTGCACGTCTGGGCGCTGCACGTCACCGGCCAGAACAACCCGGCCGGCATCCCGATCAAGTCGGGCAAGGACACGGTGCCGTTCACGCCTTACGCGACGGTCAAGGACGTGTTCGCGACCTGCGTGTTCATGATCCTGTTCGCGTGGTTCCTGTTCTTCCAGCCGAACTTCCTGGGCCACGCCGACAACTACATCCAGGCGAACCCGGCGGTGACGCCGGCACACATCGTCCCAGAATGGTACTTCCTGCCGTTCTACGCGATCCTGCGCGCGGTCCCGAGCAAGCTCGGCGGCGTCATCCTGATGTTCTCGGCGGTGATCATCCTGGCCTTCGCGCCGTGGCTCGACACCTCGCGGATCCGCTCGTGCAACTATCGGCCGCTCTACCGCCAGTTCTTCTGGGTGTTCATCGGCGTGACGCTGCTGCTCGGCTGGCTCGGCTCGCAGCCTCCGGAGGGCGGCTACGTGATCGCCTCGCAGGTCTGCACCGCCTACTACTTCGCCCACTTCCTCATCGTCATGCCGCTCTGCGGCCTGTTCGAGACGCCGAAGAAGCTACCGGGTTCGATCCTCGAGAGCGTGACCGGGCCGGGCAAGCAGGTGAGCGGATCCGGCATGCCGGCGGGCGCCGCCGCCGCTCCGACCACCAAAGGCTGACGGGCTGACGACAGGACCATGATGATGACCCGCGTCCTCTCGACGACCGCCGCGGCCGCGCTGGCGGCCCTGCTGATCGGCGCCGTGCCGGTCTCCGCCCAGGAAGGGCATGGCGGGCCGATCCCGGCCCGCGTGAGCTGGAGCTTCGCCGGCACGTTCGGCCGCTTCGATACCGCGCAGCTGCAGCGCGGCTTCCAAGTCTACAAAGAGGTCTGCTCCGCCTGCCACTCGATGAAGCTGGTCTCCTTCCGCAACCTCGCGCAGGAGGGCGGGCCGGACTTTTCGGCCGGGCAGGTAAAGGCGCTGGCCGCCACCTACCAAGTAAAGGACGGCCCCAACGATGCCGGCGACATGTTCGACCGGCCGGGCCGGCCCGCCGACACGTTCCCGCCGCCCTTCCCGAACGACCAGGCGGCGGCCGCGGCCAACGGCGGCAAGGCGCCGCCCGACTTCTCGGTCATCGCCAAGGCGCGGACCTTCTCCCGCGGCTCGCTGTACTTCCTGACCGACTGGCTGCCACTCGTCGGCTATTCGGAGCAGGGGCCGGACTACATTCACGCCCTGATCAACGGCTACGAAGAGCCGCCGAAGGACTTCGCGCTGCCGGAGGGCGGCCACTACAACAAGTACTATCCGGGCCACATCATCGCGATGCCGCCGCCGATCACGGACGGGCAGGTCACCTATCCGAAGGACGACAAGGGCCAGCCGGTCGTGCCCGAGACCGTCGATCAGTACGGCAAGGACGTCGCGGCCTTCCTCATGTGGGCAGCCGAGCCGCACATGATGGACCGCAAGGCCCTTGGATTCCGGGTGATCCTGTTCCTGATGGTGCTGTCGGGACTGCTCTACTACGTGAAGAAGAAGATCTGGGCCGATGTCGGCGGCGAGGTCCATGGCCTCCAGCCGGAGCTGCACAAGGCGTATTGAGGCGCGGCGCCTCGGTCGATGATGCGGATGGGCCTCCTTCGGGAGGCCCGTCTTTTTTGCATGTCGGGGGCATGCTACCGCTCCGCCTGCCCGACGGTTCGGCGCGTCGCGACGCCAACCCCGTCCGATTCCCCATCCCGAGGTGCTGTGGCGCAGCCCCGAAGGAGGCCATCAGGCGTCACTGCGGGTACCGGAGCCCTCCTTCGAGGCCTCCGCTTCGCTCCGGCACTTCGGGATGAGGTGGCGGGTAGGACGGGCAAGCCCTTCGATGCGCCGCATGGCGACAGGAATACCGGAATGACCACAGCGATCCTCGGGGTGATGGGTGGGTCCGGCGTGTACGATCTGCCGGGTCTCCAGGATGTGCGCGAGGAGCGCGTCGCCTCTCCCTGGGGCGTGCCCTCGGACGCCCTGCGCATCGGCCGGATCGGCGACACCAAGGTGGTGTTCCTCGCCCGGCACGGGCGGGGCCACCGCCTCTCACCCTCCGGCATCAACTACCGGGCCAATATCGACGCGTTGAAGCGGGCGGGTGTCACCGACCTCGTCTCGCTCTCGGCCTGCGGTTCCTTCCGCGAGGACCTGCCTCCCGGCCTGTTCGTGCTCGTCGACCAGTTCGTGGACCGTACCCACGGACGCGCCTCCTCGTTCTTCGGTGACGGCTGCGTCGCCCACGTCTCGCTAGCCCACCCGGTCGGGCCAGGACTTCAGGCACGGATCGCCCAGGCCGCCAGGGCCGAGGACATCGCCGTGCATCGCGGCGGCACCTACGTCTGCATGGACGGGCCGCAATTCTCGTCGCTGGCCGAATCACGGGCCTACAAGGCCCAGGGATTCGACGTGATCGGCATGACCAACATGCCGGAGGCCAAGCTCGCCCGAGAGGCCGAGATAACCTACGCCACCATCGCCATGGTGACCGATTACGATTGCTGGCATCCCGGCCACGACGCCGTCGACGTCGCCGCGGTGGTGGCGGTGGCCCGCGCCAACGCCGACAAGGCGGCCCGCCTCGTTGCGCGGCTGGCCCGCGATTTCCCGGCCGAGCGCGAGTCTTGCCCGGCGGGCTCGCACCGGGCGCTGGACGGCGCGATCATGACGGCACCCGCCGTCCGCGATCCGGCGCTTCTGGCCAAGCTCGATGCCGTGGCGGGCCGGGTGCTCAACGGTTAGACCGCGGCCCTTTCCAATCCGGAGCGAGTCCCTCTAGAAGGCGCGGGCGGCTTCAGCCGCCCAGGTCGCGAAATCCAGATCGACATGCGCAGCGCCACCATCACCCGGAAGACCGCGGAGACCGACATCGCGGTCACCGTCGCCCTCGACGGGACCGGGCGATCCAAGATCGCCACCGGTATCGGCTTCCTCGACCACATGCTGGATTTGCTGGCGCGGCACGCCCTGTTCGATCTGGACGTGAAGGTCGACGGCGACCTGCATATCGACCAGCACCATTCGGCCGAGGATTGCGGCATCGCCCTCGGTCAGGCCTTCGCCAAGGCGCTCGGCGACAAGCGCGGCGTCACGCGCTACGCCGACATCCACCTGCCGATGGACGAGGCGCTGACCCGGGTCTGCGTTGACATCTCGGGCCGTCCGTTCCTGGTGTTCCGCACCGCGTTTCGCGTGGAGAAGATCGGACAGTTCGACACCGAGCTGGTCCGCGAGTGGTTCCAGGCCTTCGCGATGAATGCTGGCCTGACCCTCCACGTGGAGACGCTCTACGGCGACAACGCCCACCACATCGCCGAGAGCTGCTTCAAGGGTCTGGCCCGGGCCTTGCGCACGGCCGTGGCGATCGATCCGCGGGAGGAGGGGCGCGTTCCCTCCACGAAGGGCTCCCTGTAGATAGTTGTCGTCGGGCGCCCCGATCGGCCACGCGGCCGCCGCGGCGCACCCTGTCGGAGTTTCGCGATGCGGATGCGCAGCTACACGCTCCACCTCCCAACGGATGCGCGGCCGGGCGAGGCGCTCGGGCTCGACCGGGCCGTCTTGGTGCGGGACGGCTTCTCCTGGTCGGCCTTCGCCTTCACGGTGTTGTGGTTCCTGTTTCATCGTCTGTGGATCGCCGCGCTGATCGTGCTGGTCGCCCTCGTGTCCCTCGCCGCGGCGGGCATCGCGTTCGGGCTTCCGACCGGCGCCGGTCTGGTCGTGACCCTGCTGGCCGCTTGGTTGATCGGTCTCGAAGCCTCGAGCCTGCGCCGCTGGACCCTGGCCCGTCGCGGCTGGCCGGCGCGCGACGCGGTGGTCGCCGCGACGCCCGAGGAGGCCGAAGGCCGGGCTCTGACCCGTTGGATCGAGGCGAGCCAAGCGGCACCTCGCGCACCGTTCCCGAGCGGCCCGAGCCGGCGTCCCGAGCCGGTGATCGGGCTGTTCCCCGCCCAGGAAGGCACCCGGTGAGCGGCCAGGCGAGACCAGCATGAGCGCCGAGACCGTCGCGATTATCGATTACGGATCGGGCAACCTCCATTCCGCCGCCAAGGCCTTCGAGCGGGCCGCCCGCGACAGCGGGCGGAACGCGCGGATCTGTCTGACCTCGGATCCGGAGGTAGTGGCCGCGGCCGACCGCGTCGTGCTGCCGGGGGTCGGAGCCTACGCGGATTGCCGCCGGGGCCTCGATGCCGTGCCCGGCATGGTGGAGGCGATGACGTACGCCGCGCATGCGGCCGGGCGACCCTTCCTCGGCATCTGCGTGGGGATGCAGCTCCTGGCGACCCGCGGGCTGGAATATACCGTCACGCCGGGGCTCGGCTGGATCCCCGGCGATGTCGGACCCATCGCGCCGTCCGACCCGTCGCTCAAGGTGCCGCATATGGGTTGGAACACCCTGCGCGCCGCATCCGACCACGCCCTGCTCGCCGGCATTCCCACCGGCGAGGACGGGCTGCACGCCTATTTCGTGCACAGCTACGCCTTGACGGCCGAGCGCGCGGAGGATGTCGTGGCGCAGGCTGAGTATGGCGGTCCGATCACCGCCCTCGTCGCCCGCGACAACGTCGCCGGCACGCAGTTCCACCCCGAGAAGAGCCAGCGGCTGGGCCTCGCGCTCATCGCCAACTTCCTGAACTGGCGCCCGTGAGCACGGTTCGGCCCCGGCAAGAAGGACGGAAGCACGCGTGATCCTGTACCCGGCGATCGACCTGAAGGAGGGGCGCTGCGTCCGCCTCGTCCAGGGTGACATGGCGCAGGCCAAGGTCTTCGGCGACGACCCGGCCGCGCAGGCCGCGATCTTCGAAGGTCAGGGCTTCTCGTGGCTCCACGTGGTCGATCTCGACGGCGCCTTCGCGGGTGCGCCGCGCAACGCCGCGGCGGTGGATGCGATCCTGGCCCGGGTCACGATCCCGGTGCAGCTCGGCGGCGGCATCCGCGAGATGAAGACCCTGGAAGGCTGGCTGGCGAAGGGCGTCGCCCGGGTGATCATCGGAACGGCCGCGGTTCGGGATCCCGAATTCGTCCGCGAGGCCGCCCGCAAGCATCCCGGCAGGATCGCTGTCGGCATCGACGCCAAGGACGGGCGCGTCGCGGTCGAGGGCTGGGCGCAGACCTCCAGTATGACGGCCGAGGAGCTGGGGCGCCGGTTCGAGGACGCGGGCGTCGCGGCGATCATCTACACCGACATCGCCCGGGACGGGATCCTGAAGGGCCTCAACGTCGAGATGACCCTGGCGCTCGCGCAGGCCGTGCGCATCCCTGTGATCGCGTCGGGCGGCCTCGCGTCGATCGACGACGTCCACCGGCTGCTGCAGCCGGATTGCGCGCTGATCGCGGGTGCCATCACGGGGCGCGCGCTCTACGATGGCCGCATCGATCCGGAGGCGGCCCTGGCCGCGATCGCTGCGGCGCGCGGCCCGGCTTCATGATAGACCGTCCGTCCTGGAGGCGCTGAGGCGGGAGGCTTCGATGACGGCGTTGAAAACCCAGCCGGGCGCGGCCGGAACCGCCTATGGGTTCAATTTCGACACTTGGACACGGGTACGGGGCGCGCGCCTGCCGCGATGCACGGGAAGAGGCATCGGCGGTAACAGGACGGTCGCTGCAGGTCTTCCCGGAGGAATGTCCCTACCCGCGTGACGAGCTGCTGACGCGGCCCTTCTCAGCGCCCCCCGAAGATACGTCGGACGGAAGAGTCGAACTTGCTCAAGACCCGCATCATCCCCTGCCTCGACGTGAAGGACGGGCGCGTCGTGAAGGGCGTGCGCTTCGAGGGCCTGCGCGATGCCGGCGATCCGGTGGAGGCCGCCAAGGTCTACGACGCGGCCGGCGCCGACGAGCTGTGCTTCCTCGACATCACCGCGAGCCGCGAGGCCCGCGGCACCCTGCTCGACATCGTCAGCCGCACCGCCGAAGCCTGTTTCATGCCGCTCACCGTCGGCGGCGGCGTCCGAACCGTAGAGGACGTGCGCGCCCTGCTCCTCGCCGGCGCCGACAAGGTCGCGATCAACACCGCCGCCGTGAAGGATCCCGACCTCGTGGCCCGGGCGGCCGAGAAGTTCGGCGCGCAATGCATCGTCGTGGCGATCGACGCCAAGCGGGTCACGCTCCCGGGTGAGCCGCCGGCCTGGGAGATCTTCACCCATGGCGGCCGCGATCCGACCGGGATCGACGCCGTGGCCTTCGCGCGGCTCGTGGCCGGCAAGGGCGCCGGCGAACTGCTGGTCACGTCCATGGACAAGGACGGCACCCGCTCCGGCTACGACCTCGCCCTGACGCGAGCGATCAGCGATGCCGTGACCGTGCCGGTCATCGCATCCGGCGGGGTCGGCGGCCTCGACGACCTCGTGGCCGGGGTCGCCGAGGGCGGCGCCAGCGCCGTGCTGGCGGCGTCCATCTTCCATTTCGGGCAGGCGAGCGTCGCCGAGGCGAAAGCGCATATGGCGGCGGCCGGCCTTGCCATGCGCCTCGACGGCCCGGCCTCTTCCGCGAGGACGCCCCTGTGAGCAGCTACCTCCTGGCGAACGCCAAACTTCTCGATCCCGCCACCGGGCGCGAGACCGCCGGCGCGGTGCTGGTCCGGGACGGCCGGATCGCCGACATCGCCGCAGGGGCCGCCCCCGGTGCTCCGGCCGACGCGACGCGCGTGGATTGCGCCGGCCGCGTGCTGACACCCGGACTGATCGACATGCGCGCCTTCGTTGGCGAGCCGGGGGCCGAGCACCGCGAGACCCTGGCCTCGGCGAGCGCCGCCGCGGCCGCGGGCGGCGTGACGACCTTGGTCTGCATGCCCGACACCAACCCGGTGATCGACGGTCCGGCCATCGTCGACTTCGTGCTCCGCCGCGCCCGCGATACCGCGAGCGTGAACGTCCTTCCCGCTGCGGCGATCACCAAGGGCCTCCTCGGCAAGGAGATGACCGAGTTCGGCCTGCTTCAGGAGGCCGGCGCGGTCGCCTTCACCGACGGGCTGCGAGCCGTGGCCAACGCCCAGGTGATGCGCCGCGCGCTGACCTACGCCCGGGACTTCGACGCGCTGATCATGCAGCACGTCGAGCAATCGGACCTCGTAGCCGAAGGGGTGATGAACGAGGGCGAACTCGCCTCGCGCCTCGGCCTGATGGGCATTCCCCGCGAGGCGGAGACCGTGATGTTGGAGCGGGACCTCCGCCTCGTGCGTCTGACCGGCGCCCGTTACCACGCGGCGATGATCTCCTGCTCCGATTCGGTGGAGATCGTCCGCCGAGCCAAGCAGGACGGCCTGCCGGTGACCTGCGGGGTGTCGGTGAACAATCTCGTCCTCAACGAGAACGACATCGGCCATTACCGCACCTTCTGCCGGCTCTCGCCGCCGCTGCGTGACGAGGCCGACCGCCACGCGGTGGTGCGCGCCCTCGACGAGGGCGTGATCGACGTGATCGTCTCCGATCACAACCCGCAGGACGTTGAGACCAAGCGCCTGCCCTTCGCCGAGGCGGCCGACGGGGCGCTGGGGATCGAGACCCTCCTCGGCGCGTCCCTGCGCCTCGTCCATGCGGGCGACCTGGCCCTGTCGAGGCTCATCGCCGCGCTCACCGTGAACCCCGCCCGGATCCTCGGCCGTGCGGCGGGCCGGCTGGCGGTTGGGGCGCCTGCCGACCTGGTGCTGATCGACCCCGATCTGCCCTACGTCCTCGACAAGCGCCGACTGAAATCACGCTCCAAGAACTCGCCATTCGACGAGGCGCGCCTCCAGGGCGCGGCGGTGCTGACGCTGGTCGGCGGCCGGGTCGTCCACGCGACCGCCGACCTCGCGGCGGCCGCGTGATGCTGCCGGATCTCGCGACACCGGCCGCGCTGGGCGGCCTCGTCCTCGGCTACGCCCTGGGCGCGATCCCGTTCGGACTGATCCTGACGAAGTTCGCCGGCCTCGGCGACGTGCGGGCCATCGGCTCGGGCAACATCGGCGCCACCAACGTGCTGCGAACCGGCCGCAAGGGCCTGGCAGCCGCCACCCTTCTCGGCGATGCCCTCAAGGGCACGGCAGCGGTCCTGATCGCCCGCAACCTGGGGGAGGGGCCGGCACTGGCCGCGGGGCTCGGCGCGTTCCTGGGCCATCTCTTCCCGGTCTGGCTGGGATTCCGGGGCGGCAAGGGAGTCGCGACGTTCATCGGCGTGCTGCTCGCCTTCAACCTCCCGGCTCTGGGGATCTTCGCCGCGATCTGGCTCGGACTCGCCTTCGCCCTCAAGTATTCGTCGTTGGCCGCACTGGCGGCATCCGCTGCGACACCTTTGGCATTGTGGGCGCTGGGCACCCCGCCGCAAGCGTTGCTGTTCCTGATCCTGTGCCTGCTGCTATGGTGGAAGCACGCGCCGAACATCCGCCGACTCGCGTCCGGCACCGAGGGGCGCATCGGCCAGAAGGGTTGAGCGCAAGCGCGCGGTGCGGCCCCTGGAGCGAGGGGCGGCCCTTGGGGGGTGCATGCAGCTCACCGATGCGCAGCGGCTGGACTGGCTGCGGTTGATCCGCACCGAAAGTGTCGGGCCGCGCACCTTCCGCACCCTCGTCAACCGGTTCGGCGGCGCCGCCGCCGCCCTTGAGGCGTTGCCGGACCTGACCCGTCGCCAGGGCAAACGGGTCGCGCCGCCGACCAGGGCTCAGGCGGAGGAGGAACTCGCGGCGCTTGGGCGCCTCGGCGGCCGGCTGATCGCCCTGGGCGAAGCGGACTATCCCCGCCTTCTCACCCAGGTCGACGCGGCGCCGCCGCTCCTGGCCCTGCGCGGCGCCGGGATCCTGAACCGGCCGGCCGCAGCGCTCGTAGGCTCGCGCAACGCCTCGACGGCGGGACTCGCCTTCACGGAGCGGCTGGCCCGCGGCCTGGGCGAGGCGGGTCTCGTCGTGGTTTCGGGCCTCGCCCGCGGAATCGACGCGCGGGCGCACAGGGTAAGCCTGCGGACCGGGACCATCGCGGTGATGGCGGGCGGCCAGGACCGCATCTACCCGGCGAGCCACGCTGCCCTGGTCGAGGAGATTTTGGGAGAGGGGGGCGCCATACTCGCCGAGATGCCCATGGGCTGGGAGCCCCGCGGGCGCGACTTTCCCCGCCGCAACCGCATCATCTCCGGCCTGTCGTACGGGACCATCGTGGTCGAGGCCGCCCGCCGCTCCGGCTCGCTGATCACGGCGCGTTACGCCCTGGAGCAGAACCGGGAGGTCTTCGCGGTCCCGGGTTCGCCCCTCGATCCGCGCGCCGAGGGCACGAACGATCTGATCCGCCAGGGCGCCACGCTCGTCTCCGAGGTGGGCCACGTCCTCGACGTCATCGGTCCGATCGTCGAGCGGGGACCCGACCTGGACGCCGCGCCCGCGCGGGGCCGGCCGGACCTCGCAGACCAGCCCGACTTCTGGGACGAGATCGAGCTGGATGCATCCGGGACCAATCTCGCCTTGGCACCGATGCGACTCGACCGCGACGCCACCGACCATGCCGAGTACGAGGATAACCTCCTCGAGCCCGCCGACGATCGCGCCCGCATCGTCGCGCTCCTGGGACCGAGCCCGGTCGGCACCGACGAGCTGGCGCGGAGTGCCGGCGTCGGTGCCCGGGTCGTGCAGACCGTCCTGCTGGAACTGGAACTGGACGGCCGGATCGAGCGCCACGGCAGCGGCGCGGTCTCGCTCGTCAGCCGCTGAGGGAATCGTCCTCGGAATCCGCATCGGCCAGGTGGCGCATCACGTCGAGGAAGCCCTGAAGGATGTAGGCGGCCGCCAGCTTGTCGACGAGTTCACCCCGCCGCGCCCGGGAGGCGTCGGCCTCGATCAGCGCCCGCGTCACCACCGCCGTCGACAGCCGCTCGTCGAAATAGACGTGGGGCAGGGGAAGGATCGGCGCGAGGTTGCGCATGAAGGCGCGGGTCGACTGCACCCGCGGCCCCTCGCTGCCATCCATGTTCAGCGGCAGCCCGACCACCAGCCCGCCGACGGCGTGCTGCCGGCACAGGGCGGCGAGGCGCTGCGCGTCCGGGGTGAACTTGACCCGGCGGATCGTCTCCAGCGGGGACGCGATCTGGCGCCCCAGGTCCGACAGGGCCAGCCCGATCGTCTTGGTGCCGAGATCGATGCCGATCAGGCGCGCCCCGCCTCGGGAAGCGGCCGCGAAGGTGCGGATCGCGTCGTGGTTCATGGGTCCGCCTGCGCGCTGCGGGCGAGGGTGGCCTCCGAGAAACCCTCGAAACGCGAGGCCAGAGGCTCCGCCCCCGGCCCAAGCACCAGGGCCGCGGAGGGTGCCGTGACCCGGGTGAAGAAGTCGGTCAGGCTCTCGCCGCCGAACCGCACCGTCACGAGATCCGGCGCGAGCAGCCAGATGTCGTATTCCCCCTCCGTCCCGGCGACGTCCCAGAACAGGAAGCTGCCATCCTCGCCGGCGCCGAAGAAGCAGGCGCGCTCGACGATGTCCGGATCGCCGCCCTCGACGTCGAACCGGTGCGCCTCGGATCCGTCCTCCAGCATCGCGACGGCGGCGCCGACGCTGTGGGCGATGAGGTTCGCCTGGGTCGCCAGATCGCAGGCCCCGAACGGCGCCGGCACGGCGATGCGGAACTGTCCGCCCGCGAGACCGACGCCGCAGGTTCGGCAGAAATCGCGATAGGAGGCCGGCAGCGCGAAGCCCAGCTCCGCCGCCGCCCGGTCGAAACCCGCCGCATCCGGGATGAACCCCGGCGTCAGGCTGACGAACACCTGCTCCCACATCGCTCCCGCTCCACCGTCCACAGGCTTGAGGCCCTCCGCAGATCGCCCCCGGTGCACGGGGCGCCGTTCGCGACTAGGTAGGTTAACGCTTCGTTAACCCGCGCCATGGGTGTCCGCCGTGTCGACGACAAACCTACTCTCCCGTTCCGCTCCGTCCCGGCGTCGATCGGCGATGCCGCGCAAGCACCGCCTGATGCTCGTTCTCGCCATCGAAATCCTGGTCGCGGGCATCACCCAAGCCATGATCCAGCCGGTCCGGCAACCGGGAATCACCATCGAGATGTCGGTGACGCCCCATCACGTGGTGACCTGATCGAAGCGGGATGTCCGATCGACCGACTGCGCCTGCCGGTCGATCCGCGACCGCGCCGGCACGAGATGCGGCACCCCGGCTCAGCCGCGTTGCGGCGCGTCGAGGGCCGATGCTATAGGCCGACCGACTTCGGGAGACCGCTCCCGGGTAGGGGCGAACGGGACGGCATGTCGGTCGACGAGAAGACGGTTCGGCGTATCGCACATCTGGCGCGGATCGCGGTCACCGACGACGAGGTCGGGCCGCTGCAGGGCGAGCTGAACGCGATCCTGGCCTTCGTCGAGCAGCTCGGCACCGTCGACGTGTCCGGCGTGGAGCCGATGACCTCGGTGACGCCGATGGCGATGAAGAAGCGCGAGGATGTGGTCACCGAGGGCGGCCGCGCCGACGACGTGGTCGCCAACGCGCCCGAGACCGAGGACAACTACTTCCTGGTCCCGAAGGTGGTCGAGTAGGCCGAGAGCAGCCCCGGCCCTGGCGGACCGGTATTGTGGCGGGCAGGCGCGCGGCGGCGCGCGCGGGGACGTGAACAGCGTGGATCCGAACGAACTCACCCTGGCCGAAGCGCGCGATGCCCTGAAGGCGAAGCGACTCTCGGCCCGCGAGCTGACCCAGGCGCATCTCGACGCGATGGCGAAGGCCCGCGCGCTCAACGCCTACCTTCGGGAGACCCCGGACCGGGCTCTCGAGATGGCCGAGGCGTCCGACCGGAAGATCGCGTCCGGCGAGGCCCGGCCGCTGGAAGGCATCCCGCTGGGCATCAAGGACCTGTTCTGCACGCATGGCGTGACGACTACGGCGGGGTCCAAGATCCTGGAGACCTTCGAGCCGCATTACGAATCAGCCGTGTCGGCCAATCTGTGGCGCGACGGCGCCGTGATGCTCGGGAAGCTCAATCTCGACGAGTTCGCCATGGGCTCGTCCAACGAGACGAGCGCCTTCGGCAACGTGCTTTCGCCCTGGCGGCGCAGGGGATCCGACGCGCAGATCGTGCCCGGCGGCTCGTCGGGCGGCTCTGCCGCCGCGGTCGCCGCGCGGCTCTGCCTGGGTGCGACCGCCACCGACACCGGCGGCTCCATCCGCCAGCCGGCCGCCTTCACCGGGACTGTCGGAATCAAGCCGACCTACGGGCGCTGCTCGCGCTGGGGCACGGTGGCCTTCGCCTCGTCCCTGGACCAGGCGGGTCCGATCGCGCGGACGGTCCGCGACTGCGCGATCCTCCTTGGCTCGATGGCGGGTGCCGATGCCCGGGACACGACCTGCGCGGACCTCGCCGTGCCCGATTTCGAGGCCGCGGTCTCGCGCGGCGTGAAGGGCCTGACCATCGGCATTCCCAAGGAGTACCGGGTCGACGGCATGCCCGCCGAGATCCAGAAGCTCTGGGACGAGGGTGCGGCCTGGCTGAAGGCGGCCGGCGCGACGATCCGGGACATATCGCTGCCGCACACGTCCTACGCACTGCCGGCCTACTACATCGTGGCCCCGGCGGAGGCGTCCTCGAACCTCGCCCGCTACGACGGCGTTCGGTACGGCCTGCGGGTGCCCGGCAAGGACATCGCGGGGATGTACGAGAACACCCGCGCCGCCGGCTTCGGCCGCGAGGTGAAACGCCGGATCATGATCGGCACCTACGTGCTCTCGGCCGGCTACTACGACGCCTACTATGTCCGCGCCCAGAAGATCCGCACCCTGATCAAGCGCGACTTCGAGGCTGCCTACGCGGCCGGGGTCGACGCGATCCTGACGCCGGCGACGCCGTCGGCCGCCTTCGGCATCGGCGAGAAGGCCTCGGCCGACCCGGTTGAAATGTATCTCAACGACGTCTTCACCGTGACGGTGAACATGGCCGGGCTGCCCGGCATCGCCGTGCCGGCGGGGCTCGACGGCCAGGGCCTGCCCCTAGGCCTGCAGCTCATCGGTCGGCCCTTCGACGAGGAGACGCTGTTCGCGGTCGCGCAGGTGATCGAGGATTCGGCCGGCCGGACCGTCCTGCCCGAGCCGTGGTGGTCATGACCGTTCCCTACTATCCCTGGACGGTCTGGATCTGGGCCGGGTTCGATCCGGCCCTGATCGTGGTGGCGGTCTATCTCGGATGGACCGCCAGCCAATTCGGCAAGGTCTTCATCGCGGCGATCGCGGCGCTGGGCTTCTCGGTTCTGTTCTCCTACGCGGTGAGCGCCGCCGGCATCCCCTGGCCGGCGCCGATCACCCATGACGGCCCGACCTTCTTCCCGGTGCGCGCCGTCGCGGCCCTGCTCTGGGCGATCCTCGGCTATGGCGCCCGGCAGGCGGTCAGACGACGCGCTTGATCTTTTCGCGACGCGGCCGGTAAGTGGCCGCACGACACCCGCGCCCACTTGCGCCCTCATCCTGAGGCGCCCGCGTGAGCGGGCCTCGCAGGAGGCCTCCAGCCGGCCGCGCGATCCCTGGAGCCCTCCCTTCGAGGCTGCCGCGCAGCACCTCAGGATGCGGATGCAGGTGGGAGCATTCCGCCACGCTCCCTTCCCAGCCCGGACGACCATGAACGCACCCGTCGACCCCAAGAAGCTGATCAAGGGCGGCCTCCACGACTGGGAGGTGATCGTCGGCATGGAGATCCACGCCCAGGTGTCCAGCCGGGCGAAGCTGTTCTCCGGCGCCTCCACCGAGTTCGGCGGCGAGCCGAACGACCACGTCTCGCTGGTCGATGCGGCAATGCCCGGGATGCTGCCGGTGATCAACGCCGAGTGCGTCGCGCAGGCGGTGCGCACTGGCCTCGGCCTGAAGGCCCGGATCAACCTGCGCTCGGTGTTCGACCGGAAGAACTACTTCTACCCGGACCTGCCGCAGGGCTACCAGATCTCCCAGTACAAGGACCCGATCGTCGGCGAGGGCGAGGTTCTGGTGGATCTGGCCGACGGCGCGTCGATCAACGTGGGCATCGAGCGCCTGCATCTCGAGCAGGATGCCGGCAAGTCGCTGCACGATCAGGACCCGACCCGGAGCTTCGTCGACCTCAACCGGTCCGGCGTGGCGCTGATGGAGATCGTCTCCCGTCCGGACCTGCGCTCCTCCGAGGAGGCGAAGGCCTACGTCACCAAGCTGCGCACGATCCTGCGCTATCTCGGGACCTGCGACGGTGACATGGAGAAGGGCTCGCTCCGCGCCGACGTCAACGTCTCGGTGCGCCGCCCCGGCGAGCCGCTGGGCACCCGCTGCGAGATCAAGAACGTCAACTCGATCCGCTTCATCGGTCAGTCGATCGAGGTCGAGGCGCGGCGTCAGATCGCGATCCTGGAGGATGGCGGCAAAATCGATCAGGAGACGCGCCTGTTCGATCCGACGAAGGGCGAGACGCGGTCCATGCGCTCGAAGGAAGAGGCACACGATTACCGCTACTTCCCGGATCCGGACCTGCTGCCGCTGGAGTTCGACCAGGCCTACGTCGATGCCCTGGCCGAGGGACTGCCGGAGCTTCCGGACGCCAAGAAGGCGCGGTTCGTGCAGGATTACGGCCTGTCGCCCTACGATGCCGGCGTGCTCATCGCGGAGCGGGCGTCGGCCGACTACTACGAGGCGGTGGCGAAGGGGCGGGACGGCAAGGCCGCGGCCAACTGGGTCATCAACGAGCTGTTCGGGTGCCTGAACAAGGAGGGCCTGTCCATCGAGGCGACGCCCGTGTCAGCCGATCAGCTCGGAGCCATCGTCGACCTGATCGGCGAGGGCGTGATCTCCGGAAAGATCGCCAAGGACCTGTTCGAGATCGTCTGGACCGAGGGCGGCGACCCGCGCGCCCTCGTCGAGAGCCGCGGCATGAAGCAGGTCACCGACACCGGCGCCATCGAGGCGGCGGTGAACCAGATCATCGCGGCGAACCCCGACAAGGTCGCCCAGGCCAGGGAAAAGCCGACCCTGCTCGGCTGGTTCGTCGGCCAGACCATGAAGGCCACGGGTGGCAAGGCGAATCCCGCAGCGGTGAACGCCCTGCTCAAGGCGAAGCTCGGGATCGACTGATCCCAGGGTCACGGGGGGGCGGAGTGCCGGGCGCCCTGCGGGGCGCCGGGGCTTCGCACCAGGGCTTCGCGCCACGACGATAGCCCGCCGCGGCGATGCCGGGGCGGTGAAGGCATTGCGAAATCCGATTTGGTGAAACCGCGGCGGAACGGCTCTAAGTGGGGCCTTTCGCGCATTCGAAGGCGTGCCGTATCTGGCCGCTTCTGCGCCCCTGGAGCCGCTTCCGTCCGGCTGTTCGTGTGGTGCCGCTGAATTCCGGGCCGAACCTGTCCCCGAACCGTCTATGCGGCGTTCCGCTGCGGTGGAGTCATGCCTGTCTCCTCCAGCTTCCGGCAACCGTCACCGTAGCGAAACCTGATCGCGTCAAGGTTTCCGGCCGGTTCGTGCCCGCTTTGATCAAGCACAGATGGAGACTGCTCCCGTCTCCGAAGGCGGTCAATAGCTATTTTCTCGACGACCGCTTTTTCCGAACGACATCACGGCCGCATCGCGCTGCACCCACCGAGAGGACAACAGCTTGGATCGATCCTGCGGCGGTGCAAAATCTTGATTGGCGCACAAGCTACTTGCCGGCATTCATATTGTTCTGCACCAGAAAGCGGATGCCGCGGTCGAAGGATTCGTCCGTGTCGCCGCGCAGGTCGACGCTGTAGGCCTTCTCGGGCGCATCACCGGCGACGGGCTTCACGTAGACGTTCAGGTTGAGGATCAGATTCGAGACCTTCTGCACCTCGCCGGTGATCGCCACGTCGGCGCCGAGCCTGCGGGCGAAGTCCTCCGCGCAGCCGCTGCAGTTCCGCAGATCGGCACTGCGGGCGACCTCGCCCCGCACCGGATCCGTCGAGACCACGACGAACAATGCGTTCTTCTCCAGCAGATCTCGAAGTTCGGCACTCACCCGCTTCAGGCGGGCCGTATCGGCCGCGTCGGTCGGCACCGGCGACAGGTTCGAGAACTGGAAATCGAACACTGCGGCCTTCGGCGGTGCGGCGGCAGCGGGTCCGCCTGCCAGCAGCACGAGGGCAAACACAAGACGACAGCTCATGGCGTTCTCCAGCGCGCGTGTTTCCGGAGAACGCGGCAGACTGATCCGGGTCACGCCCGGATCGCGACTTCAACGCCGGTCGGCCTCGGCCGAAGGTCCGGCCGCCGGCGTCGTCAGTGCCGAGACGCGGTCCCGCAGAGCCATGAACCAGTCCGGGTCCGGCGCGCGGCCGCCGTTGACCACCACGGTCGCGGTCATGCCGGCGATGAGGGGAACGCCCGGTGCGATATGGTCGATGCGGATGCGAACTGGCACGCGCTGCGCCAGACGGACCCAGGTGTAGACCGGGTTGACGTCCGGCAGCCCCTGCGTGCTGGCGGCGGCGTTCGCCGTGGAGATGCCGAGTGTGATGCTGTCGACCGTTCCGGTCAGGTGCGGATCGAAGCCCATCAGCTTGACGTCGGCGGGATCGCCCACGTGGACGTTGGCCAGTTTGGTCTCCTCGAAATAGCCGTCGATCCAGAACGAATCGGTGTCGACCACGCTGATGTTCGCGGTGCCGGTCCGGGCGTAATCGCCGACCCGCATGAGCAGGTTGGTGACGCGGCCATTGACGGTGGACGTCACCTGGGTGCGTCCCAGGTTCACCTTGGCTTGGCGCAGCTGCGCCTGAGCGCCTTCCAGCGCCGCCTCGGCGATCTTGGCGGTGCCGGCGAATTGCTGCTTCTCCTCGATCGAGGTCGAGACGGTCGTCAGCGCCTGGCGCCGGGCCGACTGCGCGTTCTTCACTTGGAGGTCGGCCTCCCGGTTCTTGACCTCCGCGTCCGCCGAGGTGACCGAGACCTCGAAGTCGATGGGATCGATGACGTAGAGGACATCCCCCTTGCGGACGGTCTGGTTGTCCTGGACCCGGACGTCGACGATCTGCCCGGAGACCTGCGGAGCGATGTTGGCGACCTGAACCCGGACCCTGCCGTCGCGGGTCCACGGCGCCGCCACGTAGAACGCCCACACGAACGCCGCTGCGAGACCGGCAGCGAGCAGGATCACGCCGGTCGCCGCCAAGCGGACGATCCTGGCTGTGCGGCCCCGGCGTGGGACCGCGGGCAGGCGATCGGCCGGCTCCGACGCGGCGTCGCGGGAGGCGGGCTTCGGATCGTCCTCGTCGGCGGTGGTATCGGGCATCAGATCAACGCGATCAGGAGGGCGAGAACACAGACGTAGAGGCCGGCCTCGGCGAGCGGAGCGTTGGCGACGTAACGGCTGAAGCGGATGCGGGCGAAGAGCCAGCGCAGGGCGAGCAGAATCACGAACGCGGCCAACGCGTAAGCGACGAAGGCGGAAACCAGCACCCCGCCGAGATGGATGTCCTCGTGCATGGTCACCCCAGGAGACGCTGCCGGTCAGAAGAGCGCGATGTCGAGGCGATGCAGGAATCGCCGGTGGCGGGTGATGGTGCGTGCCGCGGTGACGAGGTCGCTCGCCGCGCAGGCGGTGGTGAGCCGCACCGCCCGATCCCGCGCGGATGCGGCGCGGATCAGTTCGCGGGCGGCTTCCTCGAGAGCGCGATCGTCGCCCGCCGCGAGGGCGTCGCGGGCGCGGGGGATCACGCCGCGCAGGCTCTGGATCGACCAGAGCCGGCGGAGTTCCGCATGAGCCCGGGCGGCGGCCGCTTCCAGGCGGGCGAGGGCGAAGGCGTGGGTCAGGTTCGCCCGTCGCACGGCACCGCTTCCCGAGCTGTAGCCCGCGAACTGGAAGAGCCGGTCCGCATTCAGGCTCGTGCGCGTCGTGGCATCGCCCCCCTCGCCGACGAGCGCATCGGCCAGCGCCCGCCGCGCGGAGTCGAGGGCGAACACGCGTTGCTGCGCGCGCGTGACCGGGAGCAGCAGGCGGACGACGATCGACAGGATCACGGCGGCCACGACCACCAGGAAGGCGTTCAGCAGGAAGGTGAGGGCATCGTAGCTCTKCGGGTTGGACGGCCCGAGCAGCACCGGAAAGAACACGATCACGATGAAGCCGATGCCGAAGGTCTTAGGGTTGAGCGACAGGAAGCAGCCGAAGGCGATCACCGGCGCCATTACGATCGCCAGCATCGGGAATCCCTGAACGCCGTTGAGGAACACGAACCGGGCGATGCCCGCGAAGGTCGCCGCGAGGATCATCCCGATCACCACGCCGTTCGCGAATTTCCGCGGATCCGGCGTCGAAGATGACAGGGCCGCGGTTGACGCCACTTGGACCAGCGCGAAGGACGCCTGCGGCAGGCCGAGGGCGACGAAGGCGGCCGCCGTGACGGCGAAGCCGATGGCCACCCGCAGGGCGCCGCGCAGGGCGACCGGGAAGTCGCGGTGCGTCGGAAGCGCGGCATCGCGCAGGGGGCGATGTCCGTCCGCCACCGCACGGATCCCATCCTGCGCGAAGGTCGCGGCGCAGACGAAATCCAGGGCGCGCTGGAGGACCACAACCTCGTCGAGGGGGCGATCCCCGGCACGGACCGCGGCGTCGACGAGGTCGCGCAGCCGTTCGTCGTCGCGGTCGAGGGCCTCGGGATCGGGCGCGTCGGCCACCCGCCGGCAGATCGCCATGGCCTCTGCGACGGCCGGGCTCGGATTGCGCAGGCAGGCAGCCGCGGCCGCCACGCTGCGGATCGACGCGGCCATCCCGTAGAGTGCGGCGATGCAGCTCCGCGCACCGGCGGCGCGGAAGCGACCGTCGTCGAGTTCCCCCGCGATCGCGCTGGCATCGGCGCGCATCGGCGCGATGGTGCGGATCAGCGCGGCGGTTTGGGTGGCGCCGAGATCCCCCGCCGCCAGCGTCTCGCGGGCATAGCTCCGCGTTTCGTCCCAGGCCGTGCGGAGCTGCGGCAGCAGTGCCCGCCACGTGCTCGGCGACGCCAGGGCATCGTTGATGAAGGTGATCACGACGATGCCGAGGACGATCACGGCGACGCGGGACACCGCGGCGTCGAAGGCGCCCTGCGGGTCGTCGATCTGGCCCAGGGCGATGATCGCCACGGTGTAGCCGGAGAGCATCGCTCCGTAGGCCCTCGTATCCTGCAGGTACTGCGCGACGAAGACGCAGAGGCCGAGCCACACCGTGAATCCGAGGAGAAGCAGCACCCGGTCCTGTCCGAACAGGCCTACGAGGGCGAGGGACACCACCGCTCCGATCAGGGTGCCGAGGAGGCGATAGACCGCCTTCGAGATCGCCTGCCCGCGCTTGGGCTGCGCGAGGATCGCCACGCAGGTGGCGGCGGACGAGGCGCTGTCGAGCTGAAGCCAGAAGGCGGCGGCCAGGGCCAGCATCATGGCGATCCAGATCCGCAGCGCGAACGCCCAGGCGGCCGGCTTGGGCACCCAGGCATCGAGGAACGCCACCGCACGGTCGAAGACCGATGCGGCACGCGCCCCCCCGGCGGGGGTGACCGCGGCCTCAGCCACGCCGGTCCCGGCGCAGCGTGCCGTCCGCCTTCACCTGGAACGGAACCTCGTCCGTCATGGCTTCGCGCCTCCCGACGTCGCCCATGGGCGGATGTCTGAACACACGAGAAGCTCTGCGGTTCGCGAGCGCCTCAGGCCTTGTCGCCGCCTTTGAGGCGCTTGTTGCACTTGCTCCAGTACTGCGGCCATTTCGGCCCCTGCGCCGCCTTCTGCACGTCGGTCAGCGCACGCCACTCGGCGCCGCAGGTCTTCTGACGGTCGCGGGCGGCGGCCTGGCCGGAACTGGGCTGCTTGGCGGTCGCCCCGCCCGGTGCCGCCGGCGCCTCGGAGGCCGGAGGGGCCTTGGCGGGCGCCTCCTTGGAAAGGCCCGGCTGAGCAGCCAGCAGCGGCGCGGACAGGATCGCGATCCTGACGAGTCGATCGATCATTCGTTTAGTCCCCCTCGGACGTCGTGCCGACGCCCGAGACGCAGTCTCGCCGCGCGCGCGCCGGGCCGGCAAGCCCGGCACCGCATCTGCCAACAGCTTCGGCGACGACGGCCCGAATCGTCAGCCGAGATTCCGCCTCGCCCTTGAGCGCGGCCGGGAAATCGTCTTCACTGTTGGTGTTGTCCGAAAACGGCGGAGGACCACCGCGCCGCCGATGATTCGGTCGAGGAGCAGGCAGAGCATGGCAGCGGTGTCCGGGCGGCCGATCGACGTCCATACGTGGAGTACGCCGAACGGCTGGAAGATCCCGATCATGCTCGAAGAGTGCGGACTGCCCTATCGGATCGTCCCGGTGGACATCGCCAAGAACGAGCAGTTCGGCCCGGACTTCCTCGCGATCTCGCCCAACAACAAGATCCCGGCGATCGTCGATCCGGACGGGCCGGGTGGACAGCCGATCTCCGTTTTCGAATCCGGCGCGATTCTGCAATATCTCGGCCGGAAGACCGGGCAGTTTTACCCTTCGGACGAGCGAGCCCGCGTCGCGGTCGATGAATGGCTATTCTGGCAGGTGGCGGGGTTCGGGCCGATGCTCGGGCAGACCCACCACTTCAAGATCTACGCGCCCGAGAAGGTCCCGTACGCGATCGAGCGGTTCACCGCCGAGGCGAAACGCCTGTACGGAGTCCTGGAGCGGCGCCTCGAAGGCCGGGCGTATCTCGCCGACGCCTATTCAATCGCCGACATCGCGACGTTCACCTGGGCGAAGCTCAATTTCAAACAGGGCGTCGATATCAACGCCCTGCCGAACGTGGCCCGCTGGTTGGACAGCATCCTGGCGAGGCCGGCAGTGCAGCGCGGCCTCGCGTCGATCTGACAAACGGTCAGTTCTTGTTGGCGGCCTGCTGGTTCACGTCCGGGACGCGGGTCCAGGTCTGTGAGCCGCACAGCACCTTGAGCATGCAGCCGGACACGCTGAGTTCGGCCTCGCTCTCGCGCTCCAGGCTGACCGTGTAGATCTTGCCTTCCTCGATATTGTAGAGTTCCCCAGTGTACTTCTCCTCATCGGGCTTGAGGCCTTCGATGAGCTGGAGACCGATCACAGGACGGGCGCGCTTCTTCGGATCGGGATTCTTGAGGTCGGTGCGCGGCGCGCCGCTGTCGGTGGTGGGCATCTTCAGCCAGACGACCTTGCCGCAGACGAGCTTCTGCCCCGGGCCGCAGCGGTCGATCCGGATCTTGGCGCGGCCATCCCCGGTGAGCCAGGTGCCGGACGGATCCTTGGCGGTGTCGGCGGCAGCGGCGGAGAGGCCGGCGAGCAGCAGGCCGGCGCTGAGAGCGAGTCGCATGGTTCGTCTCCGGTATTGGGGCATCGCGGACGCCCGAGGGGTGGACGAAGTCGGTTGGTGCGTGAGAGAGCCGCCGCAATCCGGCGATTTTTCGGCGGTGTTGCGGCAGAGCCACGGCCGTGCTTGATCCAGGCCGTCCCGGCGCGCAGCTTGAGGCCTCGGGGAGCGCCCGCTATAAGCCCGGCACCGAAGCGAAATTCTCGCTTTCGAGGCGCTGCCGGACGCCCGGCGCGCCGCACGATTTATCCACAGACAGACCGGACGCACCATGGCCACCGAGCGCACCTTCTCGATCCTGAAGCCCGACGCGACGCGGCGGAACCTGACCGGCGCGGTCAACGCGGTTATCGAGGAGGCGGGCCTGCGCATCGTCGGCCAGCGACGCATCCGCATGACCAAGGCGCAGGCCGAGAAGTTCTACGAGGTGCACAAGGAGCGTCCGTTCTTCGGGGAACTCGTGACGTTCATGACCTCCGGCCCGGTTGTGGTTCAGGTTCTCGAGGGCGAGAACGCGGTTGCCAAGTACCGTGAGGTGATGGGCGCCACGAACCCGGCCCAGGCGGCCGAGGGCACGATCCGCAAGAAGTTCGCCGAGTCCGTCGGCGAGAACACGGTCCACGGTTCGGACAGCACCGAGAACGCCAAGCTCGAGATCGCGCAGTTCTTCCAGGATTCCGATATCGCCGCGTGAGGCGACGCGCGGTGGCGGTCCGGGCACACCGGGCCGCCATCGTCCCATGCCGCACCCGGCCGCGCGGTGAATGCCGCCGGGTGTGTCCGGGCCGCCATTGACGGCATACGGGCCTGAAGCGTCCAACGGCTGAGCTTAACCAACCTCAGCCCCTGGACCGCCACGACCATGACGATGCGCCGCCTGCCCCTGATGATCGCGACCGGCCTGTTCGCCCTCGGTGCGACCGCCGCCCTCGCCGGCGGATCCTCGGCCCCGTTCCAGCAATACGAGCCGGATCCGGCGCTCAAGACCGCCACCAAGGCCAGTCTGGAGGGCCGCGTGCGGCACGCCTGCACGGTCGTCCAGGCCCGCATGACCAGCGCCACCGAGGCCGCCCTGGAGCGTCCCTGCGGCTGCTATGCCCGCCAGACCCTGCGCAGCCTGGACCAGTCCGAGATCGAGGCCTACCGCACCACCGGCTACTTCAACGATTCCGCCCGCGCAAAGGCGCTCTCGGCCCTCGACAGCTGCAAGCTGCAGCGTCCGGTCTGAGGCATCCCGACAGCTTGCCGGTCTGCGCGCCGCCGTCGCGGGCGCAGCGGAGCGGCCCAGGCGCGCGGACCATCGATGAGCGTGGCGCTGCGAACCGGCTTCGCCGCGCTCGGAACGGTCAGGTCGCCGCAGCAGGCCGCTAGAGACTGAACAGCGCGCCCTCGGGCGCCTCTTCGGCAATGACGACGCGTTCGCCTTCAAGGCGTGCGCGTCCGCCCGCCACCAGGGCCAGCACCGCTGGGTAGAGCCGGCGCTCCTGCACGATCACGCGATCCGCGAGGCTGTCGGGATCGTCGTCCTGGCGGACCGGGATCGCCGCTTGCGCCACGATCGGACCGGCATCCAGTTCCGGTACCACGAAGTGGACGGTGCAGCCGTGCAAGCGCACGCCGGCGTCGAGGGCCTGCCGGTGGGTGTGGGTCCCCTTGAACAGGGGCAGGAGCGACGGATGGATGTTGAGCATCCGTCCCGCCCAGGACGCCACGAAGTCTGGCGTCAGGATCCGCATGAAGCCCGCCAGACACACGAGGTCGATATCGGCCGCCCGCAGGGCCGCGTCGAGCACGGCATCGAAACCGGCCCGGTCCGGGAAGGCTCTGTGATCGATCGCCTGCGTCGGGATGCCGGCCTCGGCCGCCCGCGCGAGGCCGGCCGCGTCCGGACGGTTCGATACCACCAGTACGATCTCCGCCGGATAGGCGGGATCCCGGGCCGCCTCCAACAAGGCGACCATGTTGGAGCCGCGCCCCGAGATCAGGATGGCGACGCGGGTCTTGCGGGCGGGTGCCATCAGAGGGCGAGGCGTCCGCTGAAGGTCACGGGTTCGGATCCGCGCGCCGTGATCCGTCCCAGACGCACCGGCGTCTCGCCGGCCCGGGTGAGGGCCTCGTCGACGTCGTCCACGGCCTCGGCGGCGGCGATCACCACCATGCCGATCCCGCAATTGAAGGTGCGCAGCATCTCGGCCTCGGCGACGCCGCCCTCTCGGGCGAGCCATCCGAACACGGCCGGCGGCGTGACCGCATCGAGATCGATGGCGATGCCGACATCGTCGGGAAGAACGCGGGGCAGGTTGTCGGGGAAGCCGCCGCCCGTGATGTGGGCAAGCGCCCGGATGCCGTCCGTCGCGCCCAGGGCGGCTAGAAGCGGCTTCACGTAGATCCGGGTGGGCTCCAGCAGCGCATCGCCGAGACTGCGCTCGGGGGCGAAGGGTGCCGGCGCATCCCAGCCGAGGCCGGTTTGAGCAACTATCCGGCGGACCAGGGAAAACCCGTTTGAGTGCACGCCGGACGACGGCAGGCCGAGCACGACGTCACCGGCACGGATGCCCGGGCGGGGCAGCAGGCTGCCGCGCTCGGCGGCCCCCACGGAGAATCCCGCGAGGTCGTAGTCGGACCCGTCATAGAGGCCCGGCATCTCGGCGGTCTCGCCGCCGATCAGCGCGCAACCGGCCTGACGGCACCCCTCGGCGATGCCGCGCACGATGTCGGCGCCGACACCCGGGACCAGCTTGCCGGTGGCATAATAGTCGAGGAAGAACAGGGGCTCTGCGCCCTGGACGATGATGTCGTTGACGCACATGGCCACGAGGTCGATGCCGATCGTGTCGTGGCGCCCGGTCTCGATGGCGATCTTGACCTTGGTTCCGACGCCGTCATTGGCCGCGACCAGGATCGGGTCGCGGAAGCCCGCGGCCTTCAGGTCGAACAGGCCGCCGAACCCGCCGATCTCGGCATCGGCGCCCGGGCGCCGGGTGGAGCGCACCAGCGGCTTGATCGTCTCGACCATGGCGTTGCCGGCATCGATGTCGACGCCCGCCTCCGCGTAGGTCAGCCCCGTATTCGGCTCCTTGCCGTCCCTGGCCGTCATGCCCGCGCCACCTCGTTCAATACTGGCTCCGCTCTAAAGGCTTACCGCGCGCGGCGCGAGTCGGCGCAGCGGCGCCTTGATCGGCGCACACCGCATACCCACTCTGCCGACGGGCGCGGCGTGCTGCGGGGGAGCGTCATCGTGCGTGCACGGGCTGTGATCGGGCTGGCCGCTGTCGTCGCCCTGGGACTCGTCGTCTACCTGCTCCGGGAGGTGATGCTGCCCTTCGTAGCCGGCATCACCCTGGCCTACCTGCTCGATCCTCTGGCCGATCGACTGGAGCGCCTCGGCCTCGGGCGGCTGGCGGCCAGCCTGCTGATCCTCGCCCTGTTCGTTGTCGTCCTCGTGGTGACGCTGCTGATCCTGATCCCGCTGACGGCCAATCAGGTCGTGGCGCTCGTGAACGCCCTGCCGGGCATGGTGTCCCGTCTCCAGGCCATCATCGCCGAGCGATCCGGGACCCTGCTCGAACGGGTCGGCGGTGCGAATGTCCTCACGGAGCTGCAATCCTCGGTGGGGACGCTGGCCACCCAGGCGGGCGCGTGGCTCCTGGCCTTCCTGAAATCCCTCTGGTCGGGCAGCCAGGCGCTGATCTCGATCGCCTCGCTGCTCGTCGTGACTCCGGTGGTCGCGTTCTACATCCTCGTCGACTGGGACCGGATGGTCGCGGCGATCGATGGCTGGGTGCCGCCGCGGCACCGGGCGACGGTGCGCGAGCTCGCGCGCCAGATCGACGGGGCGGTGACCGGCTACGTCCGGGGCCAGACCCTGGTCTGCCTCATCCTGGGAAGCTTCTACGCGGTGGGCCTCTGGCTGATCGGCCTCAACTTCGGGGTCCTGATCGGATTGATTGCGGGATTCCTGACCTTCATCCCGTATGTCGGGACGCTGACGGGATTCCTGCTCTCCGTGGGCGTCGCCCTCGTCCAGTTCTGGCCTTCTGGAGACTGGCTGTATCTCGGCCTCACGGTGGCCGTGTTCCTCGTCGGGCAGTTCCTGGAAGGGAACGTCATCTCGCCGAAGCTGGTGGGCGATTCCACCGGGCTTCACCCGGTCTGGCTGATGTTCGCGCTCCTGGCGTTCGGGACGCTGTTCGGCTTCGTCGGGCTGCTGCTGGCGGTGCCGATCGCGGCCTCGATCGGCGTGCTCGTGCGCTTCGCCCTGGCCCGATACCTGGAGAGCCGCCTTTATCACGCGGGGCAGCCGATCCTGATCGAGCACGACGGCAAGGACGCTTCGGCCTTGACCTCGGCGCGCGCGGGATGATCCTGGACGCAGCATGCGCGAGAACGCACCTCCCCGGCAGCTCGCCTTCGACCTGCCCCTCGATCCCCGGTACGGGCGCGAGGATTTCCTCGTCGGGCCGGCCAACGAGGCCGCCTACACGCTGATCGAGGCTTGGCCGGACTGGCCCGACAGCGTCCTGATCCTCACCGGCCCCTCCGGCAGCGGCAAGAGCCATCTGGCGGCGATCTGGGCGGAGCGTGCCCATGCCTGGACCGTCCCGGCCTCCGACTTGGGGGCCGACGCGGTCCAGCATCTGGTCTCGAACGGGGCGCTGGTCATCGAGGACCTCGATCGGGCGGAGCGACTCGACGAGGCGGCGCTGTTCCACCTGTTGAACCGGGCGCGGGAGCGCGCCTGCCCGGTCCTGCTGACGAGCGCCAGCGGGATCGACGCCCTCGGCCTTGCCACGCCGGACCTGCGCTCGCGGCTGCGGCTGGCGCCCCGCATCGCCATCGAGGCGCCCGACGACGCACTCCTGCGCGCGGTTCTGGTCAAGCTGTTCGTGGACCGGCAACTGGTCGTCGACCTGGGCGTGATCGATTCGCTGGCCCTGCGGATCGACCGTTCGCTGGGACGCGCCCGCGATGTCGTGGCCGAACTGGACCGCGACGCCCTCGGGCGCGGACGCCGCATCAGCCGGCCCCTCGCTCTGGCGGTGCTGCGGCGCATGGGGCTCGACGATGAGCCCGACCCGAGCGGCTGAGCGCCGAAAGCTGCGGCCGTCACGGAACTGTCGTGAAGGCCGCCGGTCTGGGATGATACAGGCTGCGCCGCCGCGAGGGGCGAGGCGCAGAGACAGGGATCGGGGATGGAATCGACGCAGAAGCCCGTGGACCGCGACGCCGCCGACGAGGCCGTCGAGCCCCGTCGGCGCGCGGCGGCCAATCCGACGGCCCGGCGTGCCCCTGCGGCCAAGCGTGTGCCGGTCGATCCCGCCTCCGGCACGGCCGCTCCGGCCGCGGTCCCGCCCGCCGACGCCAATGATGAATGGCCGGCGGCCGCCACCCCGGCGGAGCCGCCCGTCGGCGCGGCCCGTGAGCCGGTCGTCGAGGCGGGGCGGTCCCTGCGGCACTCGCCGGAGCGGTACGTGAACCGCGAGCTGTCCTGGCTGCAGTTCAACCGGCGCGTCCTGGAGGAGGCGTCGAACCCGAACCATCCGCTGCTGGAGCGTCTGCGCTTCCTGTCCATCTCGGCGAACAATCTCGACGAGTTCTTCATGGTCCGCGTGGCGGGCCTGATCGATCAGGTCCGGGCCGGTCTCACGGTGCCGTCCCAGGACGGCCTGTCCCCCTCCGAGCAGCTGGTTCGGATCGGCACCGAGGTCTCGCGACTTGCCGCCGACCAGCAGGCCCGCTGGCGTCAGCTTCGCGAGGAGTTGCACGCGTCCGACGTCGACATCGTCGAGCCGGCCTCGCTCACGGCCGAGCAGGCGGCGTGGCTGGAGGAGTACTTCCTCAACCACGTCTTCCCGGTTCTGACGCCGCTGGCGATCGATCCGGCCCATCCGTTTCCGTTCATCCCGAATCTCGGCACCACCATCGCGCTGATGCTGGTGCGGCCGAAGGACGGCCGGCTGCTCCGCGCCCTGATCCGCCTGCCCGGCGTCATCGACCGGTTCGTGCGCCTGCCGGTGAGCGACAGTGAGACGTCGGCGCGACTGATCCCGATCGAGCAGGTGATCGGGATGTTCACCGGGCGGCTCTTCCCCGGCTACCTCGTCAAGGGCAGCGGCGCGTTCCGCGTGGTCCGCGATTCGGACCTCGAGATCGAGGAGGAGGCGGAGGACCTCGTCCTTCACTTCGAGACCGCCCTGAAGCAGCGCCGCCGCGGCGTCGTGATCCGCCTCGAGGTCGATGCCGGCATGTCCGAGGATTTGCGCAGCTTCGTGGCGGACGAGCTGGAGATCTCGCCGGACGCGATCTTCCTCGTCGAGGGCATGCTGGCGCTCAACGAGCTGTCTCAGGTCGTGGGGATCGATCGCCCGGACCTCAAGTTCAAGACCTACAATCCGCGCTTCCCCGAGCGCATCCGCGAGAGCGGCGGCGACGTCTTCGCGGCGATCCGGCAGAAGGATTTCATCGTCCACCACCCCTACGAATCGTTCGATTCGGTGGTGCAGTTCCTTGCCCAGGCCGCCCGCGACCCGAACGTCGTGGCGATCAAGCAGACGCTCTATCGCACCTCGTCGAACTCGCCGATCGTGGCGGCCCTCGCGGAGGCCGCCGAACTCGGCAAGTCCGTCACCGCCCTCGTGGAGCTGAAGGCGCGCTTCGACGAGGAGGCGAATATCCGCTGGGCGCGCAATCTGGAGAAGGCCGGCGCGCAGGTGGTCTTCGGCTTCGTGGAGCTGAAGACCCACGCCAAGCTGTCGCTGGTGGTCCGGCGGGAGGGCGACAAGCTCGTCACCTACTGCCACGTCGGCACCGGCAACTATCACCCGATCACCGCGCGCATCTATACGGACCTGTCGTTCTTCACCGCGGACCCGGCGATCGCCCGCGACGTGTCGCGGATCTTCAACTTCATCACCGGCTACGCCGAGCCGGCCGAGCTGGAGCGGATGGCGGTGTCGCCGCTGACGCTCAAGAACCGGCTCCTGGAGCACATCGAGGCGGAGGTGGTCCACGCAAAGGCCGGACGTCCGGCGGCGATCTGGATCAAGTGCAACTCGCTGGTCGACAGCCAGATCATCGACGCGCTCTACGACGCCTCGGAGGCCGGCGTTCAGATCGACTGCGTGGTGCGCGGCATCTGCTGCCTGCG
Source organism: Methylobacterium sp. P3_A11 (assembly GCF_056403155.1). Lineage (NCBI taxonomy): Bacteria > Pseudomonadati > Pseudomonadota > Alphaproteobacteria > Hyphomicrobiales > Methylobacteriaceae > Methylobacterium > Methylobacterium sp. P3_A11. The sequence goes on along the minus strand of NZ_JBFUGA010000058.1, from coordinate 6,328 downwards.
TCCGGGGATCCCCGGCCTGTCGGAGACGATCCGCGTGAAGTCGATCGTCGGGCGCTTCCTCGAGCACGGGCGCATCTACGCCTTCGGCAACGGCGTCGGGCTGCCCCATCCCAAGGCCACGGTCTACATCTCCTCGGCGGACCTGATGAGCCGGAACCTCGACCGGCGGGTCGAGGCGCTCCTGCCGATCACCAATCCCACCGTGCACCAGCAGGTGCTCGATCAGATCATGCTGGCCAACCTGCTCGACAACCGCCAGAGCTGGCGCCTGCTCGCCTCCGGCGGCTGCGAACGGATCCAACCCGCCGACAGCGAGGAGCCCTTCAACGCGCACAAGTATTTCATGACGAACCCGAGTCTCTCGGGGCGCGGCAAGGCGTCGAAGAAGTCGAGCCCGCGGGCTCTGAGCCGCCGTGCGCAGCGCAGCTGAGTTTCGCCGCGCGGCGAGGCTGGGCTAAACCTCCCGCACGGCGCGCCGGCAGGTGCGTCGGGCTGATGAAGGACTCGGACGTTTGGGCAGCCCTCGTGCCAACCTCACCCTCGCGCACGCCGCGGAGACGTATCCCGGTGATCTGCGCCATCCCGTGGCGATCATCGATATCGGCTCCAACTCCGTACGGCTCGTGGCCTATGACGGCCTGAGCCGGGCTCCGACCCCCCTCTACAACGAGAAGGTGCTCTGCGGCCTGGGCCGCAACGTGCTGACCACGGGTCGCCTGAACGAGGATGCGGTGGTCCGGGCGCTCGCCGCCCTGAATCGGTTCCGGGTGCTCTGCGAGACGATGCGCGTCGGGCGCGTCTTCGTCCTCGCCACGGCGGCGGCGCGGGACGCCGAGAACGGCCCGGATTTCCTGCGCGCCGCGGAAGCGGCCTGCGGCCAGGAGATCCAGCTTCTGTCGGGACGGCGCGAAGCGGAACTCTCCGCGCTCGGCGTCGTCTCGGGCTTCCACGCACCGAACGGGGTCGTGGGCGACCTGGGCGGCGGATCCCTCGAACTGGTGGACGTCCGCGGGACGGTGGTCGGCCAGGGGGTGACCATGCCCCTCGGCGGCCTCGCCCTTCAGGATCTCTCCGGCGGCTCGGTCAAGAAGGCCGCCAAGATCGTCCGCGAGTACATGCGCAAGGCTGCGCCGCAACTCGAGACCTTGCGCGGGCGGACCTTCTACGCGGTCGGTGGAACGTGGCGGGCCATCGCGCGGCTCCATCAGGCGGCCCGCGGCTATCCCGTCCACGTGATGCACGGCTACACCGTGGAGCCCTCCGACGAGCTGAGCTTCCTCCAGGTCGTCGAACAGACCGACGTGGCGCTGCTTCAGGACGTCGATGCGATCTCGGAGGCCCGCCGCCCCCTGCTCGCCTACGGGGCCGTGGTACTGGAGGAGATCATCCGCGTCGGCCGCCCGCTGGAGGTGGCGATCTCGGCCTCGGGCGTGCGCGAGGGCCTGCTGTTCGAGCAGCTCGACCGCGACACCCGGTTGATCGATCCACTCCTGGCCTCGGCTTCGGAGTTCAATGTCCTGCGCGCGCGCTCGCCTCGCCACGGAGAGGAGCTGATCGCCTGGACGGACCAATTCGTCGCGAGCCTGGACGGTCACGAAACCGCCGACGAGCGGCGTCTCCGCCACGCCGGGTGCCTGCTCTCGGATGTGGGCTGGCGGGCGCATCCCGATTACCGCGACGAGCAGAGCATTGCGGCGATCCAGAATGCGGCCTTCGTCGGCGTCGACCACCCGGGCCGAGCCTATCTCGCCCTCTCGGTTTCGCTTCGGCACACGGGTCTCGCCCCCGAGAAGGCGAACCCGATCCTCCGGAATGTGGCCGGTCCGCGCCTGTTCGAACGGGCGCGCCTTCTGGGCGCGTTGCTCCGAGTCGCCTTCCCGATCTCGGCCGGTATGGACGGTGCGCTCGATCGGGCGCCCCTGATCGTCGAGGACGGCCGTGTGGTCCTGCGTCTGCCCAAGGCATGGGAAGCCTTGAGCGGCGATCGCCTATTGAACCGCGTGCGCGGCCTCGGGCGGGTCGTCGGCCTCGATGGGCGGGTCGAGATCCTGGGCGATCCCGTCTGATCCAGGCAGCGCCGCCGCCCGGGGCCTCGGTCCCGATGCAGGCGACACGCATCACGGCGCGCGCCTGGGCCCCGTCACCACGCATCGTGCGCCCACGAAAGCCGGTCCCTCGTCAGGAACGCTCAGGCACCGATCCGAGCGCCGACGGCTCATACACGTGGCCTCGAAATGCCTCGCCGACAGGTCGCAGCAAAGTGCGAGATTGAGAATTAAGAATTCAAATTTAACCAGCAAACATGTCGTTCAATCAAATTATGGCCACGCGTGATTGATACTATCTCACCGAGGCTGATTTTTCTCATTTTTTGATTGAATAGAGCATTTCGGCCGCAAATCTGGACGTGCAATCCAAAGATCATTTGATATCATGCGGGCGTTGCATCGAGCGTTCGTCGACAATGGGAATTCTTTACAATGTATTGGTTTGGTAGAGCGTCAATTCGAGCAGTCATGTCTGCTGCAATATTTTCAATGGCAGCGATGTTATTGGCCTACACGGCAGATGCTCTGATCGATGCGCGCTCACAAACCCGGCAGGCGCAGGAGGCCGTCACATTGAGCCGGGCCAGCCGACAATTGCTCAAGACGATCCTGCCAGTGCGCCTGGAGCGGGGCGCGTCGCTCGTCCTCGGCGGCGAGGCGGCCGCCGATACGGACAGCCTGGCGGCCCTCGCGACCAACCGGGAGGCGATGATCGCCGGCTTCAACGCCGTTCAGGACCTGCTGAGGGGTCAGGACGTGCCCGCCGTCTCGGCCACGCTGGGTCGCCTGAATGCGGCGCAGGACGCCACGAACGCGCTGCGGCCCCGCGTGGATGCCGCCCTGCGCGTCCCGAAGGCGCAGCGGGACCCGACGCTGTTTCCCGCGGTTCTCAAGGCCTTCCAAGAGCTCCTCGACGCGCTGACCGCGACGACGGACGCCGTGGATTCCGCGATCCCGCGCGCCGACGCCGACCTGCAGCGCGACCTCGTCCTCAAGCGCTCCGCCTGGACGACCCGCGTCGCGATCGGGAACGTCGCTCTGCGCGTGCACACGTCACTGGCGGTCGGAACGGGGTGGTCGCTCCCGGAGACCGTCGCGGCGGCCGAGGAGCGGGCCAAGGTGCAGATGGCCTGGATGAGCACGAGCGAGGCCGCGGCCGGTGTCGCCGACACCACGCGCGCGGCGTTCGAGAAGGCCAAGCGCAACAATTTCGAGGGCGAGGCCGCCGCCTCGGCCAAGGCGGTCTTCGATGCCTTGAGCCAGCACACGCCGTCGCCCTACACGTTCCAGGAACTCCGGCGCCGCAACACGGTCGAACAGGCGACCATCGTCGATCTCGCCGATTCGGCACTCGACGAGATGGTGGCCCGCGCCGAGACTCTTGCCGGGGCGGCGGACCGGGTTCTCCTCCGCAACGCTGCGGCGCTGGTCGCCGCATTGCTGCTCGTCGCCTTGGGTCTCGTCGCCGTGTCGCGGGGCGTGCTCCATCCGATCCGGGTGATCGCCGCTGCGATGCGGTCCCTGACCAGCGGCGACACCTCCGTCGATATCCCGGTGCGGGCGTATCGGAACGAATTCGCGCCGATCATGGCGGCCGTCGAGGCGTTCAGGGACAATCTGATCCGCACCCGTCAACTGGAGGCTGGGGCCGAGCAGGCCCGGCTCGACGCCGACGACCAACGCCGGGACAGCTTGCGGCAGATGGCCGAACGCTTCGAGCAGGCGGTCGGCGGCATGATCGGTCAGGTCGCGGCCTCGGCCTCGGCCCTCCAGATCACGGCGCAGACCATGACCGACACCGCCGCGCGGACCGCAGGCCAGTCCATGACCGTCGCGGCGGCCGCCGAGCGGGCTTCCAGGAACGTGAACACCGTGGCTGTGGCCGCCGAGGAACTCGGCGCCTCCGTGCAGGAGATCGGGCGGCAGGTCGACGGCTCGACGGATCTCGCCCGGCTGGCCGCGTCCGAGGCCGACCGGACCGGCACGCTGGTCCAGGCGTTGAGCAGCGCCGTGGGCAAGATCGGCGATGTCGTGGGGCTGATCTCGGCGATCGCCGGGCAGACCAACCTTCTGGCGCTCAACGCGACCATCGAGGCCGCCCGCGCCGGGGAGGCCGGCCGCGGCTTCGCGGTGGTCGCCGCCGAGGTGAAGGCGCTCGCCGACCAGACGGCGAAGGCGACCGAGGAGCTCGCCGGGCAGATCACGCGGGTGCAGGCCTCCACGGGCCAAGCGGTCGAGGCGATCGGGGCGATCACCGCGCGGATCCGCGAGATCAACAGCGTGGCGACCTCGATCGCGGCCGCGGTGGAGGAGCAGGGCGCGGCAACCCAGGAGATCGTCCGAAACGTCGGGCAGGCCGCGGCCGGGACCGGTGAGGTCACCGGCAACATCACGGGCGTCGCGGAAGCGGCGGAGAATACCGGATCGGCTGCCAGCGAAGTGCTCGGCGCGGCCTCCGAACTGTCCCATCAATCCGAGCATCTCACCGCCGAGGTCGGTCAGTTCCTGGCCAGCATCCGGGTCTCGTATGCGGTCTCGGCCGCCCAGGTCGCCCTGGTGCAGGGGAGCTTCGCGAAGGTGCAGCCGATCGGCGACACCGCGGCCGACCTGTTCTACGGGCGCCTGTTCGAGATCGCGCCCCAGGTCCGCGCGCTGTTCCCGGAGGACATGACCGCGCAGAAGCGGAAGCTGATGGCCATGCTGGCGCTGGCGGTGGCCAACCTGGACAAGCCCGAGGCCCTGGTCTCGACCGTGCGCGACCTCGGGCACCGGCACGTGGCGTACGGAACACTGGAGACCCACTTCGCGCCGGTGGGCGCCGCGCTGCTGTGGACCCTGGAGCAGGGTCTCGGCTCGGACTTCACGCCCGAGACCCGGGAGGCGTGGTCCGAGACCTATCGGGTGATCACCGGCCTCATGGCGATGGCCGGGATCGCGAAAGTCGCGTGAGGCCGTCCGGCCTCACGCCGCAGCCCGCTCTCAGGCGACCCGGTCAGAGAAGATCGCCTTCTTGACCACGGCGTGGACGCCCCAATTGCCGTCCACGACCTGTGTGATCCCGAAATCGACCGCCACCGACATCAGGGAGATCGCCTCGTCCTCGGTCAGCCCCTTCGCGTGCATCAGGAACTGGCGCATCTTCCGGAAGGCGTCCCGCATGGCGAGATCGATTGAGGATTTCTGGAAGATCGCGCTCTGCGCATCGGGACCGAGGTCGCGCAGGTAGTTGGGATAGCTGAAGCCGGACAGGACCCAGTCCTCCCGGGTCTCGATCATCGGGAAATCGAGGGCTTCGAGCGGCGTGCCCGGCAGGTCGGCCTTCTTGTGCAGGATGAACTGGAACGTGCCGGTGAGCGAGCACTCGATGGCCGTCCCGCACAACTCGGAATCGCCCTGGCTGGCATGGGGATCGCCCACGGAGAACAATGCCCCCGGCACCGCCACCGGATAGTAGAGGGTGGCGCCCTTGCCGATCCGCCAATTGTCGATGTTGCCGCCGGTGTAGCTCGGCGGGATGGTGTTCACGCGGTCGGCCTCGGCGGGGGCGACGCCCATCGTGCCGAAATGCGGGCGGATCGGCACCCGGATGCCCTTCAGCACCTCGTAGGTCTTCTGCGTCTTCGTATGGTCGACCGGCAGGCCGGGATAGTCGATGGTCGGATGGGCGACGCCGAACGGGTCGGTCACGCCGGGCCAGCGGAAGCTGTAGACCGCGCGCGCCCAGTCACGCTCGCCGGTGGCGTCGACCTCGTAGATGGTCACGACCTCCCGGGGCTTATCGCCGGTGATCAGGTCGTTGTAGTGGTAGCCCCACCAGGCGGCGGCGTTGCTGCCGAAGGTCAAGCCCTTGTACTTGGGATTGGCGCAGGGGCGGGGGGCGACGTCGAGGATCCGCACCTCCAGCACGTCGCCCGGTTCGGCGCCGCGGATCGCCACGGGGCCGGTGCAGATGTGCACCCCGAGGCCACCGCCCGGGCCGACCTTGGCGTCCATGGCCCCGGCCCCGCGGGGCGAGACGCCCATCCTGTCCTTCGTCCACAGATAGACGCTCTCGGCGCCAGGATCGCCCTGGATCATCCGCTCGGCGTCGTCGCTCGCCTGGTGGGTGAGCGTCTCGATGGTGACGAAGTCCCCCGAACCGATCTCGACCTGCGGCTTGAGGCTGCGGCTGAAGAAGCCCCAATGCACCGTCTCGGCGTTGGCCGGCAGGTGATGATGCGCGGTCGCGGCGATCTTGGCGCCGCTCGCCTGGGCGAGGGCGGGGCCGACCAGCGAGGGGC
>NZ_JBFUGA010000057.1:0-38652 GCF_056403155.1 Methylobacterium sp. P3_A11 | reverse complement strand
TCGCCGCCCGTCGGCTTGGGCGCGACGTGGCCTTCCTGCGCGAACCGCTCCGACCAGCGGCTGGCACTCGACACGCTTACACCGAACCGGGCCGCCGCTCGATGGAAGGAGGCGCCCTCGGCCACGGCCGCCACGACACGCTCGCGCAGATCGACAGACAACGGTGAAGGCATCGAGGGCTCCTTCACCACTCAACGCGGCAAACCGCTAACCCGTCGCAACGCGGCCGGGCACGGCTCTAGGACGTCCTTTAGGGCTGATGGAAAGAACCTGAACGTGTCAGGTCCGAACCGTCACACCACATCGCGGGATTCTGCACCGAGGAGAGCTGCGACTCTGTAATCGCGCGGGCTCACGCCATGGTGGTGCTTGAAGCGTCGGGAGAAGTGCGCTTGGCTGGTGAAGCCGTTCTCGTAGGCCAGCATGCCGATAGAGACGTGGACGCAAGCGGGATCCGACAGGCGCGCGCTCGCGGACTCCAGCCGTCGCCGCCAGATCCAATCGGAGATGAGCTGTCCCCGGTCTTGAAACAGCTCCTGGAGCCTGCGCAACGATACGCCGACGGCGGCGGCAAGGCGCGGCGGGTCGAGGTCCGGGTCGCCCAGGTGAGCCTCGACGTACGCCTTGGCACGCTGAATCACGAGGCTGCCCTGAAGCGGCCGAGGAACCTCCCTCGCGAGCCGCTCGGCGATAGTGGCCACGATCAGGTCGGTGCCGACCTGCGCCATGCGGGCTCCGGCTTCGCCGTCGAGGTCGTGATGCACCCGGATCAATTCGTGAAAGAACCGGGTGGTCAGGGCCGTGGAAGCAAGGTCCCTGCCCATCGTCAGGGACGTATAGAACCGGCTCGGCCCGAGCATGGCTTCGAGGCGCTCGCGCGGGATCTCCATGAACAGGGTCTGGCTACCGACGCTCGACTCATGTGTCGCGGGGCGATGGTCGAGGACGACGAACTCCCCGGCCTGCTGCACAGAGGATCGGTCGTCCTGGCTGCGCCTCGCCAAGCCCGCAAGCTTGAAGATCACGACGACCGTTCCCTCCTTCCCGTTGCGGCGGATCAGACCGGGCGTCGCCTCGCTGCGAAGTGCGTCGTGCGAGACCCTGGTGATGAGGAGCGGGCCGACGTTGGCGATCTCCAGTCTTCCGTTGAACGGACCCTCGTCGATGCGTCTCTGCTCAAGGGGAACGCCGCGATCCATCAAGGTCTCGCGCCAGCGCGCATAGCGGAGGCGTGAATCGAAATGATCCGTCGAAAATAGCGTTTTCATCAGAGACAGGTCGAAGCGACGTATCGAGACATTACAGATGTCGATCAGGAACAATTTTCAGCATTTTATCCTTCCCTGAGCTACCTTTGGCGATGACCAAGACAAAAAGTCGTATCCGTGCCTGAAATATCGGCAGAATCTATTGCAAAAAGATTTCAAAAAACCTCCCTTACAATATTAAAATGACATCTATTTGAATTCCTAGAATGATCAATGTCAATAATAACTATCATCCACGCTGCCTTCAGTTTATGACAACAGCATCGATGTGAGCAAGAGTGCGCGACGCGTCTCGATCATCAGTGCGTATGATTTCGCAAATTAAGCATCGGACAATCGATGGCTTCCTCGAAATTACTAGTCGTGCGTATTTTGCCCGCTGAAATGACGATGGATGTGGTGGAAAACTACGTAGATCGTTCGATTATCGCCTGAATGAGTGTCCCCGATACCGATACCGAGAATGCTGCGATGTCCGGTTCAGCGGTCAGCACGCGGTGACGGCAGCCTCGTGGAGGTCGTAAGGCCCTCTGGATACGGAGACTGGCAGCGAATGGCGCTGCATTGCCCCCGTATCCCGATCCCTGATCCGTTCTCGTCACGCCGTTCTCGCCGGCACGGGCCGAAGTCGGTCGCCAGGGCAGATGACCTCCATGCTGGCCGAGGCGGATGATCCGGGCACGACAGCCGCGGCGGTGGCCCGGACCATACGTCCCGACCGATCGGCTGCCCCGGAGGCGGACGCCTGCGCAATCCGCTCCTCGTCGAGCGCTTACCGGCCCACCGCCTTGAGGTGCGCTGCGGAGCAATACGGACAGCGCGGTTCCTTCATGGCGGCAGATCCCCGGGTCGCGTTGCCGCGCTCGCCATGCCGGACTCCCCGACAGGGTCGGGGCGGCATCCGATGCAGATCCTGATCGGACCGCCGACAAACGTTACAGGTCGGCGTGGGCGCGCATGCGGACATGGCCGGCCGCGTCGACAGCCACCCCATCGAACGCTGACCCCGCGATCCGGCCGCACACGCGAAACGTCTGATTCGCGGTCATCGGCGACACGCCGCGATAGCGGAACGTCCGTGGCACGCGTCCGAGCAGCGTGGCGGCGAGGTTCATCAGCAAGCTCGCCTGCATGGGTCCATGCACCACGAGGTCGGCATAGCCTTCGACCTGGGTCGCATAGGGTTGATCATAGTGGAAGCGGTGGCCATTGAAGGTCATCGCCGAGTAGCGGAACAGCAGCGTCGGCGTCGCCGGTACGTCCCAGACGAGGTCGTAGGCTGCCGGATCGTCGCGTTCGGGCGCCGCATTCGTCCCGGACTGCGCCCCCGCCGCCTCGCGATAGACGATGTCCTGCCGTTCGCGCAGCGCGAGGCCGCGGCCGGTCGCGACCGCGTGGTCGACGGTGACAAAGCACAGGCGCCCGCTTCTGCCCGCCTTGAAGGCGATGTCCCGCACCGTTTCGGTCCGCGTCACCGGATCGCCTGCGCGGAGATCGGCCAGCGTCTCGATCTCGCCACCGGCCCACATCCGCCGCGGCAGCGGCACCGGGGGCAGGAAGCCACCCTTTGCGGCATGGCCGTCCGGTCCCAGGGCCTCGGCCGGCGGCGTCTCCGGCGCGAGGCACCAGTGCAGGGCCGGCGGCGCCACCCCGTCTGGGACGGGCGCCAGATGCGGCGCGAAGGTGGCGCGGAACTCGGCCAGCAGGCGCGGTGTGACGAGGTCCGACGCGTCGCGCGTGCGGCCGATCCAGGCGGAGAGATCGGACATGTCAGTACGAGCGCGGCAGGCCGAGGACGTGCTCGGACAGGTAGGCCAGGATCAGGTTCGTGGAGATCGGCGCGACTTGGTAGAGGCGCGTCTCGCGGAACTTGCGCTCGATGTCGTATTCCTCGGCGAAGCCGAAGCCGCCATGGGTCTGGATGCATGCATTGGCCGCCTCGAACGAAGCGTCGGCGGCGAGCATCTTGGCCATGTTGGCTTCGGCGCCGGGGTTTGCGCCGCCCTCGTAGAGCGCCAGCGCCTCCCGGACCATCAACTCGGCCGCGCGCATGTTGGCGTAGGCCTTGGCGATCGGGAACTGTACGCCCTGGTTGGCACCGATCGGCCGGCCGAAGACGGATCGTTCGCCCGCGTAGGCTCTGGCCCTGTCGATGAACCACTTGGCGTCGCCGATGCACTCGGCGGCGATCAGGATCCGCTCGGCGTTCATGCCCGACAGGATGTAGCGGAAGCCCTTCCCTTCCTCCCCGATGAGGTTCTGCACGGGCACCCGGAGATTGTCGAAGAAGACCTCGGTGGTGGCGTGGTTCATCATCGTCCGGATCGGGCGGATCGTGAGCCCGTTGCCCTTCGCCTCGCGCATGTCGACGAGGAGCACCGACAAGCCGTCGGTGCGCTTCATGCCTTCGGCCTTCGGCGTCGTCCGGGCGAGGAGCAGCATCAGGTCCGAATGCTCGGCGCGGCTGGTCCAGATCTTCTGGCCGTTGACGACGTAATGATCGCCCTCCAGGCGCGCCGTGGTCTTCAGGCTGCTCGTATCGGTACCGGAGGTCGGCTCCGTCACGCCGAAGGCCTGGAGCCGCAGGCGCCCCTCCGCGATCGCCGGAAGGTACTCGGCCTTCTGGGCCTCCGATCCGTGCCGGAGCAGCGTGCCCATCGTGTACATCTGCGCGTGGCAGGCGCCTCCGTTGCAGCCCGCCCGCTGCACCTCCTCGAGGATCGCGGCGGCCGCGGAGAGCGGCAGGCCGGAGCCGCCATACGCCTCGGGGATCAGCACCGACAGGTAGCCGCTCTCGGTCAGCGCGTTCACGAACTCCGTCGGGTAGGCCATGTCCCGGTCGAGGGCGCGCCAGTACGGTCCCGGAAAGCCCGCGCAAAGCTTGGCGACCGCCTCGCGGATGTCGGTATAGGTCTCCATCGACAGACTCCTCAGGCTGTGCGGCCGCCATCGACGGGGAGATCGACGCCGGTGATGAAGGCCGCCTCGTCGGAGGCGAGGAAAAGGGCGGCCGCGGCGATGTCGCTCGCGTCCGAGAGGCGTCCGAGGGGGATCGTCGCGATGAACCGGTCGCGATTCTCGGGCGTGTCGAGGACGCCCATGAAATGCTCGAGCAGCCCGGTCGCGCCCATGACGGGGCAGAGGGCGTTCACCCGGATCTTCCAGGGCGCGAGTTCGAGGGCGAGGGACTTCGAGGCGAGGCTCGCCGCCCCCTTGGAGGCGTTGTACCACGTCAGCCCCGGCCGCGGCCGCAGCGCCGCCGTCGAGCTGACATTCAGGATGGCGCCGCCGCCCGCGTCGCGCATCAGCGGCGCGACTTCCCGGACGTAGTGGAAGATCGACTTCACGTTCACCCGGAAGACCCGGTCGAATTCCTCCTCGGTCACCTCCATGAGCGGCTTGTTGCGGTGGGTGGTCCCGGCGTTGTTGACGAGGATGTGCGGCACGCCGAAGCGCTGCCGGGTCTCGGCAACGCTGGCGGCGACATCGGCGGCGAGGCCCACATCCGCCGCGATGGCCAGGGCCTGGTCACCGATCTCGGCCGCGACCCGTTCTGCCGCCGCCCGGTCGATGTCCACGCAGGCCACCTGCGCGCCTTCGGCGGCGAAGCGCTGGGCGATCCCGGCCCCGAAGCCGCTGCCGGCGCCCGTCACGAGCGCGATCTTGCCGTCGAGCCTCATCGTCTCCTCCCGGGGTTTGATTCTGCCGCCGTATCTAGGGGCTCAGGTCCGCCGCGCGAACTCCGCCCGGATTTGCTTTCCATGCGCGTCAATCGCCGGCACCGGCCCGAGGGCGCGGGCCTCACCGTCGATCAGAACCGGCGGCGCAACGATGCGGGCGGGGCCTGCGGGCGTCTCCACCTCCGCGCGGATCAGGGCCGGGTGCGTGGCGAGATCCGCCAGGGTGTTGACGAAGCCGTAGGCGGTGCCGGCGGCCTTCAGCCGGGCGGCGGCCGCGTCGCGGCTCAGCCGCACCAGCGCGGCGCCGATCCGCAGATCGACGGCGGCACGGTTGGCCACCCGGGCGTTGTTGGACGCGAACCCCTCGGCCCGAGCGAGGTCCGGCTCGTTCAGTACGCCGGTGCAGAAATTGGCCCATTCGCGCTCGTTCTGGATCGAGATCAGCACGAGGCTGCCATCCGCGGTGGGGAAGGCACCGTAGGGGCAGATCGACGGATGGGCGAGGCCGAGCCGCTGCGGGACCGACCCGGTGCCCTCGAAGTAGAGCAGGGGCACGTTCATCCAGTCGGCGGCGCCGCTGAACAGGCTGACCTCGAGGGCGCAGCCCTGCCCGGAAATCCCGCGGGCGATCAGCGCCTCCAGGACCGCGGCATGGGCGTCCATCCCGCAGGCGACGTCGCAGACGGAGACGCCGACGCGCCCGGGTCCGGCCGGATGGCCGGTGATGCCGGCAAGCCCGCTCTCCGCCTGGACCAAGAGGTCGTAGGCCTTCATGTCGCTGTAGGCGTTGCCGGCGCCGTAGCCGGAGATGTCGACGGTGATCAGGCGCGGGTAGCGCGCGCGCAGCTCAGCCGACCCGAAGCCGGCGCGGGCGGCCGCCCCGGGGGCCAAGTTCTGCACGAACACGTCGGCCTGCGCGAGGATCGCGTGCAGGAGGCTCGCGTCCTCGGGATTCTTGATGTCGGCGACGAGGCTCTCCTTGCCGCGATTGAGCCAGACGAAGTAGCTCGCCAGCCCATTGACCGCCGCATCGTAGCCGCGGGCGAAATCGCCCTCGGGCCGCTCGATCTTGATGACCCGCGCCCCGGCATCGGCCAGCCGCGACGTGCAGTAGGGGGCGGCGACCGCCTGCTCGAGGGCCAGGACGGTCAGTCCTCGCAGCGGCAGGTTCGGGCTCATCCGCGTCCTTCGGTCTCGAGGCGGCCCAGCGGGCCTTCCGCCGGTTGATCTGGGTCGCCACCGAGCCCTGCCAAGCGCAATAGGGTGACACGGGCGCGTGGCCGTCGGCCCCGCGCCGGCCTGTCTCGTCCCCTTTGCAGAGACGCAATCCCTCTCGGCTCACTCCGCCGCGCGCAGTGCGGGCGGTCCGCGGACCTCCTCCACCGGCTCCGGATCGCCGCTTGTGGCGTCCACGGTCTCCGGCTTGTCCCGGAAGGACAGGCGGTGCGCCAGCCGGTCGAGGTAGATGTAGATGACCGGCGTGGTGAAGAGCGTCAGGATCTGGCTGACCGCGAGGCCGCCCACCATGGCGTAGCCCAGGGGCTGACGGATCTCGGACCCGGTGCCCGTGGCGAGCATGAGCGGGATGCCGCCGAGCAGGGCCGCCATGGTGGTCATCAGGATCGGGCGGAAGCGTAGCAGGGCTGCCTTCCGGATTGCCACCTCCGGGCTCAGACCCTCCTCGCGCTCGGCCACGATGGCAAAGTCGACCAGCATGATGCCGTTCTTCTTCACGATGCCGATGAGGAGGATGATGCCGATCAGCGCGATCAGGCTGAAGTCGAACCCCGCCCACATCAGCACCGCCAAAGCCCCGACGCCCGCCGAAGGCAGGGTCGACAGGATCGTGATCGGGTGGATGAAGCTCTCGTAGAGGATGCCGAGGATCAGGTAGACCACGAACAGGGCCGCCAGGATCAGGAGCGGCACCGTCGAGAGCGATTGCTGGAAGGCCTGGGCTGTCCCCTGGAAGCCGCTCACCACGGTCGGCGGCACCTGGATGTCCCGCATCGCTTGGCCGATCGCCTCGGTCGCTTGGCCGAGGGCGACGTCGGAGGCGAGGTTGAAGCTGATCGTCACCGCCGGGAACTGGCCCTGGTGGTTCACGGCGAGCGGCGCCACCGGATCGGTCGTCCAGCGGGCGAAGGCCGCGAGCGGCACCTGGCCGCCGCCGATCGGCGCCTTGATGTAGATCTTGTCGAGGCTGTCGACGCTGCCCTGCAGCGCCGGCAGGACCTCCAGCACGACGTGGTAGCTGTTCAGCTGCGTGAAGTACTGCGCGATCTGGCGCTGGCCGAACGCGTCGTAGAGCGTGTCGTCGATGAGCTGGGGCGTGATGCCGTAGCGCGAGGCGGCGTCGCGGTCGATCGACAGCGTCAGCGTCGTGCCCCGGGTCTGCTGGTCGGTGGCGACGTCGCGCAGCTCCGGCAGGGTCTTCATCTTGTCGAGGATGCGCGGCGCCCAGGCGTTCAGCTCGGCGAGGTCCGGATCCTGGAGCGTGTACTCGAACTGGGTCCGCGAGGTGCGGCCGCCGGTGCGCACGTCCTGGGTCGCCTGGATGAAGGTCCGGATGCCCTCCACGCGCTCCAGCTTCGGGCGCAGGCGGCCGATCACCTGGAAGGCGTTGGCGTCGCGCTCCTCGCGCGGCTTAAGCGTGATGTACATCCGCCCGGAATTGAGCGCCTGGCCGTTGCCGCCGAGCGACATGCCGACGGTCGCGACCGCCGGATCGGCCTGGACGATGGCGCCGACCTTCTCTTGCAGGGTCTTCATCGCCGAGAACGAGATGTCCTGGGACGCCTCGGTGACACCGATCATGAAGCCGGTGTCCTGCTGCGGGAAGAAGCCCTTCGGGATCGCCACGAACAGGTAGCCGGTCAGCGCCAGCGTGGCGAAGAACACCAGCAGCGTGACGCGGCGGAACCGCAGGGCGACGTCGAGGGCGTCGGCGTAGACCGACAGCAGCCAGTCGAACCCGGCCTCGCTCATGCGGTAGAGGCGCCCATGGCGCTCGGCGTCGTGCGGCTTGAGCAGCCGCGACGCCATCATCGGGGTGAGCGTCAATGAGACGAAGGCCGAGACGGCGATCGTCATCGACAGCACGACGGCGAACTCACGGAACAGCCGGCCGATGATCCCGCCCATCAGAAGAAGCGGGATCAGCACGGCGATCAGCGACACGGAGATCGAAACGATGGTGAAGCCGATCTCGCCCGCGCCCTTGAAGGCGGCCTCCATCGGCCGCATGCCTTCCTCGACGTAACGGCTGATGTTCTCCAGCACCACGATGGCGTCGTCGACCACGAAGCCGACCGAGATGGTCAGGGCCATCAGCGAGAGGTTGTCGAGGGTGTAGCCCGCCATCCACATCAGCGCGCAGGCGCCGAGCAGCGCCAACGGCACGGTCACGCTCGGGATCACGGTCGCCCAGAAGCTGCGCAGGAAGATGAAGATCACCCCGACGACCAGGGCGATCGTCAGGAGCAGGGTGAACTGGACGTCCTCCACCGAGGCGCGGATGGTCTGCGTCCGGTCGCTCAGGATGCCGACCTTGATGGCGGCCGGAAGCGTGGCGGTGAGGCGCGGCAGCTGGGCCTTGATGCTGTCCACCGTGTCGATGACGTTCGCGCCGGGCTGCTTGAACACCACAAGGAAGATGCCGCGCTTGCCGTTGGTCCAGCCCGCCTGCTTGGTGTCCTCCGGGCCGGCGACCGCGCGGCCGATGTCGCGCACGCGGAGCGGCGCGCCGTCCCGATAGGCGACGATGACGTCATCCCAGTTCTTCGCCGCGGTCAGCTGGTCGTTGGCGTAGATGGTGTAGCTGTGGCTGCCACCGTCGATGCTGCCCTTCGGGTTGTTCACGGTGGTGAGCGTGAGTTGCGCGCGCACGTCCTCCAGGGACAGACCCTTCGCGACGAGCTTGGCCGGATCGATCTGGACGCGCACGGCCGGCTTCTGCTGGCCGCCGATGAAAACCTGGGCGACGCCCGAGATCTGGCTGATCCGCTGGGCGAGTTGCACGTCGACCGCATCGTCCACGTCGATCAGCGGCATGCTGTCGGACGTGGCCGAGAGCAGGAGGATCGGCGAGTCGGCCGGATTGACCTTGCGATAGGTCGGCGGGGTCGGCAGATTCTTCGGCAGTTGTCCGCTGGCGGCGTTGATCGCCGCCTGGATGTCGCTCGCCGCACCGTCGATGTTGCGGTTGAGGTCGAACTGCACGGTGACCGTCGAGATCCCGAGGGAACTCGTCGAGGTCATCTGCGACACGCCCGGGATCTGCGAGAATTGTCGCTCGAGGGGCTGGGCCACCGAGGAGGCCATCGTCTCCGGGCTCGCGCCGGGGAGCTGCGCGGTCACCTGGATAGTCGGGAAGTCGACCTGCGGCAGCGGCGCGACGCCCAGCAGCGGATAGGCCACGACCCCGAGGAACAGGATGCCGACCATGATCAGCGTGGTCGCCACCGGAAACCGGATGAACGGCGCGGAGATGCCGCCCTTCACCGTCCAGCCTCGCGCGGAACCGCTCGCGTCACCGCCGCTTCGCTCACCCTCACCGGACTGTCTCCGCCTGCGCGGTGTGGGCGGCATGCGGGTCACCCACGAGGCTGCCGTCCTGAACCTTGTACTGGCCTGCGACGATCACCCGCTCGCCGGGCTGCAAATCCCCGCTGAGGATCCGGGTCCGCCCGGAATCGGAGCGTCCCGCCTTCAGCGCGCGCTGATGGGCGCGGTTTCCATCATCCACCGAGAAGACGAACAGACCCTCGGGACCGTGCTGGATGGCATTGTCGGGAACCGTCATGGCGACGGCGACCGTTCCGACCCGCATCTTGGTGGAGACCGACAGGCCCGGCCACAGGGCGTGGTCCTTGTTTTCGTAGACCGCCTTGAGGCGGATCGTGCCGGTCGCCGCATCGACTTGGTTGTTGAATAGGGCAAGCTTGCCGTCCGCGAGCTTCGTCAGCCCGTCCGAACTCCAGGCTTCCACCGGCACGTCGCCGTGATGCAGGGCTGCGGCGATCGCGGGCAGTTGATCCTCCGGCGCCGTGAACACGACGAAGATCGGCTCGACCTGCGTGATCGTCACGATCGGGGTCTGGCCCGCGGCGTTGACGATGTTGCCGATATCGACCTGCCGGAAGCCCGTGACTCCGTCGATCGGCGCCCGCACCGTCKCGTAGCCGAGCTGGGTCGTCGCGTTGTCGATCGCAGCCTGATCGGAGGCGACCTGCGCGGTGAGCTGGGCGACCAGGGCGGTCTGCGTCTCGGTCTGCTGGCGGGACGCGTAGGCGCCCAGGCCGGTATAGCGGACGAGATCCGCCTTGGCGTTGCCGAGATTGGCGGTGTCCTGCTCCTTCTTGGCCTTCGCCTGATCGAGGGCGGCCTGGTAGGGCCGCGGATCGATCTGCACCAGCACGTCGCCCTTATGGACGGTCTGGCCCTCCCGGAACGCGACCTTCTGAATCTCGCCGTCGACGCGCGTGCGGACCTGGACGGTGTTGTAGGCCTGCACGGTGCCGAGTCCGTTCGAGACCAGCGCGAACGGCCCCTGTTCCACGCTGCCGAGGGTGACGGGCACGGGCTGCGGCGCGGCCGCCCTGGACTTCACGGCGGGCTGGTTCAGTCGCGTATAGCCGTAGGCGCCGCCGCCGGCAGCCGCGAGCAGCAGCAGGAGGAGGAGTCCGGCCGCGCGGGAGCGCTTCGGCGCCGGTACCGTCGCGGTTCGATGGCCCGAAGCAGCGCTCCGATCCACGCCACTCTCGTCCGATCGCGACTCGTCGCGATCGTGAACGTCCCCACTCAACATGAGCCGATATCCGCCCGTTGGTTCGACCGATCCGAGCACCCGGATAATTTTGCATTCAATAGCATGCAATCCGCCCGCCGGACATCGTAGCGATTTGCCGGGCGTGCCGATCCTGCGCGGCCCGAAGGCGTGCAACCGCCATCCACACAGGTTAGCGTCGGCCAGTCCGGCGCCCCGCGCGGACGGTCAGTGCCGCGCGCGGCGGTACGCGGTGTCCGCCGGGGCTGCGTCAACGAAAAGGGACCAGAACGGCGCATGGCCTCGACTCTGGAACTGGACGGCCTGAACGAGCTGCGCGATGCCCTGATCGAGGAGCGACAGATCATCGTCGCGTCGGTCCGCAAGCTGCGCGACGCGCGCCGGCAGAAGGGCACCTTCGTGCTGGGCGACGGGGCCGAAGCAGGACCGCGGCTGGTCGCCGTGCAGGAGCAGATCGAGGTGGTGGAATCCATCATCGCCGCGCTGACGCACTCTCAGGCTTGACGCGCCGGGAAGTTGGATCTCGCACGAGACCGCACCAGCGAAGCCTGCCCGCCGGGATTGCCATAGTTCGGTGTCCGGGATGTTTCTGAGACATTCGCCTGCCTCTCGAAACTCCGGAGAATGCTTATTTCGATAATTCAGAAATTATCGACGGCGAATGATGTTGATATAGCGACCGATATATAAATCATATCCGTATTCGAAACTGATATCGTCTTGTTGATATTTTCATAGACCGCTGGCGTCGGTCCACGCTCAAGGCTGCGCTGCGGCCAAGCCGGTCAAAGCAGGGCGGCAGCGTCCTCGTTCAAGAGCCGGCAACTGTTTCGTCAAAGCATGACGATCGGGACGGATTGTACGGGATCTGCACAACTTTCGGGCTGGACCGGCGCGAGAAAGGTCTGTTAGCGCACCACAATTCAGGGCGCGGGACTTCGAACATGGACGCCTTCGATCATAGCGACACGGCGCGCGATGCCGACGTGACCGTCGGCACGCATCGCGAAACCGAGCTTCTGGCCCTCTGGCGCGCACTCGACGCGGACAGGAGCGCCCGCGACGAGCGGACCGCCCGCTTGCGCGCCATGCGCTTGATCGGTGGCGACGACGGGACGGACTGATCAATCGTCCGTGCCGTCGTCCGACAGTCGGCTCGCCAGCGCAAATCCCACGGCCATGGCCATCGCCTCGGCTTGCGCGATCAACTTCGGTTCGCCCGCGTCGCGCGCCGCCTGAAGCAGTGCGATCGCGTGCCGGCCGAGGCGAACGTCCACATCGGTGTCGCCGACAGGATGGGGATCGGGAAGTGGCCGGTCCTGGCCTCGGTTAGTCATTGACGTGCCTCGGTTTCGAAGCGGTGCGCATCGCCTTGAACGGCGTTGAGGCCGCGATCCAGGATTGCGTGTCGGCGACGTCGCCGAAGACGCGCATGACGGCACTCACCGAACGGTGGATCTCGTCGGCACCGATCCCGTCCAGACCGTGGCTCGCCGAAGCGTCGGACAGGAACGTGACCTCCTGACCGCGATGGAAACCGTCCACCGCCGTCGCGAGGCAGGACGATTCCCCGGCAAAGCCCGCGATGACCAGCGGCGGGCATCCCCGCTCCATAGCGTCGGCGAAGGCGGGGCTGGCGTAGCAGGACGGCCGGTCCCGGTCGAAGATCATGTCGCAGCCATGCGGCTCGAAGCCTTCGATCCACCGCGCGAAGCGGCTGCCCGCCTGGAACAGGGGCGCACCGACCCAACGGACATAGGCCACCGGCATGCCGCTCCCGCGGGCATGGTCGAGCGCCCGCCGGCAATTGCGCAGGGCCGGCGCGATCCCCGACAGGGCGAGGGGCCGCCCCGCGATCTCGTATTCCTGCTGCATGTCGACCAGGACCAGAACCGGGACGCTGCGGGGCCGGCGATACAACGCAGGGTTGATCGCCCGTGTCATTGCGCGGCGGCCTTTCGATCGACGGAGGGACGGGTCACGGCGCGGCCGCGCGACCTGTCGAGGGCGCCCGCCCGGTGCCAGCGGCCCTCGGGGCGGATGATGATGTAGGGGTCGACCCCGAGGCCGATGGCCTGCGGATGCGGCTCCGCCTCCATCAGCATCTCGACGTAGTCGAAATCCGAGAACACCAGCTCCTGGGCGCCGTCGAAGACGCGGAAGCCGAAGCGGCTCCAGAAGCCGACCAGACGCTTCTGGGCGTGGCCGTAAAGCCGGCGATAGCCCTTCACCCGCGCCAGTTCGATCCCGGCACGGACCAACGTGAAAGCCATGCGCGTGTTGCGGAATTCGGCCCGGACCGCCAAGCGCTCGATCTTGGCGAAATCGGCGAAGAACCGGATGCGCAGGCAGCCCGCCGGCTCGTCCCCGACATAGCCGATCAGGTGCGTCGCCGAGAGGTCGTTGCCGTCGAACTCCTCCTCGTAGGGGCAGGCCTGCTCCGCCATGTAGACGGCCGCGCGCAGTGCGATGACGCGGGACAGATCCTCCAGGCTCCGGGCGACCGCGACGCTGGTGCCGGTCCCGCCAGGCCTGTGGCTGTCATACGAAGGCGACGGTTCGGCCTTCGGATCGCGGGCGAAGTGATACAGTCCCCCGCGCGCGGTGCCCTGCGCCGCGAAGCCGAGCGCCCTCAGGAGATCCGCGCCCTCGGGGGTGGCCGCACGGGCGTAGAAATCCACGCCGCGATAGGTCGGGCTCGACAGCCGGTCGAACACGAGGCCGACGCCACCGGACAGCCGTCGCCGCGCGTAGACGGCCCAGACGTAGATCCCGGCCGGACGTTCGTGCTGCCCGGCCAGCATCTCCGTCGGCGGATCCGTCGCGTCGAGCGTTCCCTTCTTGAGCGCGGCCAGACCGTCGGCGTTCAGCATCAGGCAGGCGACGAAGCCTTCGCCCCGCGGGTCGGCGGCATCGAACCTGTGGCGCTGGGCGATCGCCAGGACGCTGTCGGGATTGACCGACATCACCCGCTGGACGGTGCGGACCGAGGCGAGATCCGGCAGGTCGACCCGGGCGGCCTCGATCAGGCGCGCCAGATCGTCCGGCGTCGGCATGAAGGTGACGAGATGACGAGCGACGCGGTCCACGCGCAGCGCGCTCGGTTCATGCGGTGGGGCCAAAGAGACTGAGTCTGTACCGAACTGATCAGCATCCCTCGCAACGAACTGTGCGCGAGCCATGTGCAGCGTCATCGGATGACCTGTCATTCGGTGGCGGATTGACGGTCCTGCACTTCGCATCTAGCGCTGCGGTTGTATGTGCAAAATTTGGAACAGGGGCGTTCCGCATATGGAACAGCGGGAGGCGGGCCGGGAGCTGATGCCCGACTGGGAGAGCATCCGGGTCTTCCTGACGCTCCAGCGCTCCGGCAGCTTCCGGTCGGCGGCTGCCAAGCTCGGCCTGTCGGTGAATTCGGTTCGCCGGCGGATCGGTGACCTCGAGGCTCTGATCGGTGCGCCGCTGCTCACCCGCCACGTGGACGGTATCCGTCTGACCGCCGAAGGCCACGTGATCCTCAAGGCCGCGACCCGCATGGAATCGGCGGCCTTCAGCTTGGTCCGCTCGGGGGACGTCGCGCCCTTCGCCGAGTCGGGCGAGGTCCGGATCGCCGTGACGGAGGGGCTCGGCGCCTTCTGGCTGGCCCCGCGGCTCGTAGAGTTCCAGAAGGCTAACCCGCGTCTCACGGTCGACCTCCGCTGCGCGATGGAATCCGCCGATGTCCTGCGCATGGAAGCCGACGTCGCCATCCAGCTCACGCGGCCGACCAGCCCGGACCTGCGGTTGGTCAAGCTCGGCCGAATCCACATGATGCCCTACGCCGCGCGGAGCTACGAGGAGACCTACGGACTCCCGAGCCGCCCGGACGATCTCGAGCGCCACAGGATCGTGGTCCAGGACGGCGGCCAGACCATGCGGCTCGAAGACTATGCGAGAACGGTCCCCGGCTTTCCCGCAACGGTTCCGATCACGCTGAAGGTGAACGTCAGCAGCGCCTATTCCTGGGCGATCGCAAAGGGCGCCGGCATCGGCCTGCTTCCGACCTACGCCAGCGCCATCGGAGCCCAGGTGGTCCCGGTGGACAATCTCGGCCGATTCAGCGTCGACATCTGGCTGACCTATCACCCGGATGCGGAGCGGATCGGCCGCGTCCGGCGAACGATCGATTGGCTGCGGTCTTCCTTCGATCCGAAGCGCTACCCGTGGTTCCGGGACGAGTTCATCCATCCCCGCGATCTGCCGGCCACCATCAAGGGAGCGCCCCTGCCCGACCTGTTCGCCGGGTTCATCGCCATGACCTCCTGACACCATGACCTCCTGACGCAGCGACCGGCGACCGCGACCCGCGATGGTCCGCGTCCTGCAGGGCGCGCTGTCCCTTGACCGCGCCGCGCGCATGATCCTTGCTCCGGCCGCCGCGACGACGAGGTTGCCCGTGCTGCTGACGCCCCGAGAGAAGGACAAGCTGCTGATCGCCATGGCGGCGCAGGTGGCGCGCAATCGCCTCGCTCGCGGCGTGAAGCTCAACCATCCGGAAGCGGTGGCGCTGATCACCGATTTCGTGGTCGAGGGCGCCCGGGACGGGCGCTCTGTGGCGGACTTGATGCAGGCCGGCGCCACCGTCCTCACAGCCGACCAGGTGATGGAGGGCGTGCCCGAGATGATCCACGACATCCAGGTCGAGGCGACCTTCCCGGACGGCACGAAGCTCGTCACCGTCCACCACCCGATCCGCGGTGCGGCCTCGGCCGATGTTCCCGGCGCGGTGACGACAGGCCCGGGCGAGATCGTCTTCAACGTCGGCGCGGAGCGGACCGTGATCGAGGTCGCCAACACGGGTGACCGGCCGATCCAGGTCGGCTCGCACTATCATTTCTACGAGGTGAATCCGGGCCTTGTCTTCGCGCGCGAGCAGGCCCGCGGCAAGCGGCTCGACATCGCGCCGGGCACCGCCGTGCGCTTCGAGCCAGGCTCGACGCGGGAGGTGGCGCTGGTGCCGCTCTCCGGCGGACGCACGGTCTACGGGTTCCGCGGCGACGTGATGGGCAAGCTCTGACCATGGCCAACACCCCGAAGCCCGCGAGCCTCTCCCGGTCGGCCTATGCCGACATGTTCGGGCCGACCGTCGGGGACCGCATCCGCCTCGCCGATACCAGCCTGGAGATCACGGTCGAGCGCGACTTCACCACCTACGGCGAGGAAGTGAAGTTCGGCGGCGGCAAGGTGATCCGTGACGGCATGGGCCAGAGCCAGGTCACGAACGCAGCCGGCGCCGTCGACACGGTGATCACCAACGCCGTGGTGCTCGACCATTGGGGCATCGTGAAATGCGATGTCGGCATCGTCCGCGGCCGGATCTTCAAACTCGGCAAGGCCGGAAACCCGGACGTGCAGCCCGGCGTCGACATCGTGGTCGGACCGGGCACGGAGGTGATCGCCGGCGAGGGCAAGATCCTGACGGCCGGCGGCTTCGACAGCCATATCCACTTCATCTGCCCCCAGCAGATCGAGGAGGCGCTGTGCTCCGGCGTCACCACGATGCTCGGCGGCGGCACCGGACCGGCACACGGCACCTTCGCCACCACCTGCACCCCCGGCCCCTGGCACATCGCCCGGATGATCGAGGCGGCGGACGCGTTCCCGATGAACCTCGCCTTCGCGGGCAAGGGCAACGCGTCCCGACCCGAGAGCCTCGTCGAGATGGTGCGGGCCGGCGCCTGCGCGCTCAAGCTCCACGAGGATTGGGGCACCACGCCCGCGGCGATCGACACGTGCCTGTCGGTGGCGGACGCCCACGACATCCAGGTCATGATCCACACCGACACGCTCAACGAATCGGGCTTCGTCGAGGACACGATCGCGGCCTTCAAGGGCCGGACGATCCATGCCTTCCACACCGAGGGCGCCGGGGGCGGCCACGCCCCCGACATCATCAAGGTGGCCGGGCTGCCGAACGTTCTGCCGTCCTCGACGAATCCGACACGGCCCTACACGAAAAACACCATCGACGAGCATCTCGACATGCTCATGGTCTGCCATCACCTCGACCCGTCGATCCCCGAGGATCTCGCCTTCGCGGAGAGCCGGATCCGGCGCGAGACCATCGCGGCCGAGGATATCCTGCACGATATCGGTGCGCTCTCGATGATGTCCTCGGACAGCCAGGCCATGGGCCGGGTCGGCGAGGTCGTGATCCGCACGTGGCAGACCGCCGACAAGATGAAGCGCCAGCGGGGCGCCCTGCCGGGGGACGCGTCCGGCACCGACAACCTGCGGGCGCGCCGTTACGTCGCCAAGTACACGATCAACCCGGCCATCGCGCACGGCATCGCGAAGCACATCGGCTCTGTCGAGCCGGGCAAGCTCGCCGACCTCGTGCTTTGGACTCCGGCCTTCTTTGGGGTGAAGCCCGATCTCGTGCTGAAGGGCGGCAGCATCGCGGCCGCGCCGATGGGCGACCCGAATGCCTCGATTCCGACGCCGCAGCCGGTGCATTACCGGCCGATGTTCGGCGCCTATGGACGGGCACCCTTCGCAACCGCCCTCACCTTCGTCTCCAAGGCCGCGGTCGAAGACGGCCTGCGGGAGCGGCTCGGCGTCCAGAAGGAGCTGGTCGCGGTGGAGAACGTGCGCGGCGGCATCTCGAAGAAGAGCATGATCCTCAACGACGCCACGCCGGTGATCGAGGTCGATCCCGAGACCTACGACGTGCGCGCCGACGGCGAGCTGCTGGTCTGCGAGCCCGCCGAGGTGCTGCCCATGGCGCAGCGCTACTTCCTGTTCTGAGCGCAGAGACCGATGATCCGCGCCACCCGCATCCTCCGCCGCGACGCCCTCTCGGGCGGCGAGATCGTCGATCGCGTCGTCCTCGATCACGGTGACCGCCATCGCCGCCGCGTCGCCATGCGGGGCGCTGGGGGGCTGGGCTTCCTGCTCGACCTTCCGGCGCCGACCGTGCTGGAAGACGGCGATGCCCTGATCCTGCAGGACGGCCGCCTCGTCTGGGTCGAGGCGGCGCCGGAGCGCCTTCTCGAGATCCGGGCCTCGAGCGATCACGCCCTCAAGCGCCTGATCTGGCATATCGGCAACCGGCACATCCCGGCCGAGATCGGCCCGGAGGCCGTCTGGATCGCGTACGATCACGTTCTGGCCGAGATGGTGCGGGGGCTCGGCGGCACGGCCGAGCCGGTGGAGCGCCCCTTCCGGCCCGAGGGCGGGGCGTATTCCGGCAGCCATGGACACGACCACGCGCACGATCACGCGCATGACGGCCATCGCCCTCACCACCATGCCGCCGGCTGACGCCCTGGAGGCGCTCCGCCTGATGGCATGGCTGTCGCCGGGCTATCCAGTCGGCGCCTACGCGTACTCGCACGGACTCGAATGGGCCGTGGAGGCGGGTGATGTGCGCGACGAGGCGAGCCTGACGGATTGGCTCACGGATGTCTGCGTGCGCGGCGCCCTGCGCAACGACCTTATCCTGGCGGCCCACGCGCATCGGGCGGCGCTGTCACCGAAGACCGACGCGATCATCGATCTCAACGACCTCGCCCTGGCTCTGGCCCCCTCGCGCGAACTGCACCTGGAGACGAGCCAGCAGGGTCGGAGCTTCCTCGACGCGACCCGTGGCGCGTGGCCCTGCGCCGCCCTCGCCGCGCTGACGGAGCACCTGCCGGGTCCGGTCGCCTATCCGGTCGCAGTCGGCCTCGCGGCCGGCGCCCACCGCATGGCGCCGGAGCCCTTGCTCGCCGCCTACGGCCTCGCCTTCCTGCAGAACCTCGTTTCGGCGGCCCTCCGGGCGGCACCCGTGGGCCAGGCCGCCGGCACGCGGGTCGTCGCCGCCCTCACCCCGTGCCTTGTTGGGCTCGCCGTGGCGGCGGGCGAAGCGGAACTCGATGACCTCGGTGCCGCCACCTTCCGCCTGGATCTCGGCTCTTTCCGCCACGAGACCCAGTATTCCCGCATCTTCCGATCCTGAGCTCGCAGCATGACCTCCACGAACGGCCCTCTCCGCGTCGGTATCGGCGGACCTGTCGGTTCCGGCAAGACTGCCCTGATGGAGCAGCTCTGCAAGCGCTTCCGCGACCGCTACGAGATCTGCGCCATCACCAACGACATCTACACGAAGGAGGACGCGCGCATCCTCACGGTCGCGGGCGCCCTGCCGGAGGACCGCATCCTCGGGGTCGAGACGGGTGGCTGCCCGCATGCCGCGATCCGCGAGGATGCCTCGATCAACCTCGCCGCCGTGGCCGAGATGAACCGGCGCTTTCCGAAGCTCGACCTCGTGCTGATCGAATCCGGCGGCGACAATCTCGCGGCGACGTTCTCGCCGGAACTCGCCGATCTCACGCTCTACGTCATCGACGTCGCCGGGGGCGAGAAGATCCCCCGCAAGGGCGGTCCGGGCATCACACGGTCCGACCTGCTGATCGTCAACAAGACCGACCTCGCCCCGCTGGTCGGCGCGGACCTGTCGGTGATGGAATTCGATACGCAGCGGATGCGCGGCACGCGTCCCTACGTTTTCGCGTCCCTGCGCGAGGGTATCGGCGCGGACGCGGTCGCGCGCTTCGTGGAGGAGACGGGCGGCTTGGGCCGTTGAGCCAACGAGCCGGTCGAACCCAGCGGCGCGTCACCTTTTTTCCTAGCGCCCGGCCTCGGCGGACCGCGCGCGGACCGACCGCGCCGTCGGTAAACCCATGAGTGCATCGAGGCGGCTCATCCGCGCATCGAAATCATTCATGACGCTCTGGCGCGCCTTGATCGCAGCGTTGTGCTGCACTTCGGGCGGGGTGTGACGGGCACGGGCCTCGGCCTCGACCGCAGAGACTGCGAGGAGCGCGGCCAGCGTCGCGATCGTGAGAGTGCGGGTCATGTCGTGAGATCCCTCGCACCACCGTGTCGAACGGCGGAGCCCTTCACGAGATTATGCGCGCCCGAAGCGTAGCCGCGTGCGCGAGCGCACAGCACGCAGAAGTGATCCCGATGCGCGAAACGTGGGCTTGGCGGCGTTGACAGGGGAGATCGACTGATCCAACCCGCGGTATCGGGGCCTTCTGAACGGTATCGCGCATGCGAAATCTGCGGTGGCTCGCCGCCCTGCCCTTCCTGGGCATCCTGCTCGGCCCCTTTTTCCTCAACCGGGTCGAGCCCTTCGTCCTCGGGCTGCCGCTGCTCCTCGCCTGGCTCGTGTTCTGCGTGATCGGCACGTCGGCCGTGATGGGGCTGATCTACCTGACCGACCCCCAGAATCGCACGCCGGAGGATCCGCGATGAGCATCGCACTCCTCATCGTGGCGGCCGGCTTCGCGCTGGCGATCGGGCTCGGGCTCTACGCGCGGATGGGCCGGGAGATGGGCCTCGAGCAGTGGACGGTCGGCGGCCGCGGCTTCGGGACCGTGCTGGTTTTCCTGCTGATGGCCGGCGAGATCTACACGACCTTCACGTTCCTCGGCGGCTCGGGCATCGCCTACGGCAAGGGCGGCCCGGCCTACTACATCCTCTGCTACCTGACCCTCGCCTACGTCACCTCTTACTGGCTGCTGCCGCCGGTCTGGCGCTACGCCAAGCAGAACGGGCTCTACACCCAGCCCGATTTTTTCGCGCGCAAGTACGGCAGCCCGGCCCTGGGCATGCTCGTGGCCCTGGTGGGGATCGTGGCCCTCGTTCCGTACCTCGTGCTCCAGTTCAAGGGCTTGGGGATCATCGTCTCCACGGCGTCCTACGGGGCGATCTCGTCGACCGCCGCGGTCTGGATCGGCGCGGCCRCCCTGACGGCCTACGTGGTGGTCTCAGGTGTGCACGGCTCGGCCTGGACGGCTGTGATCAAGGACACCAGCATCCTCTTCGTGGTGGTCTTCCTCGGGATCTACCTGCCGGTGCATTATTATGGCGGCTACGAGGGCCTGTTCCGGGCGATCGAGGACGCAAAGCCCGGCTTCCTCGCCCTGCCCGATCGCGGCCAGAGTGCGACGTGGTTCACCACCACGGTCCTGCTCACCGCGTTGGGCGGCTACATGTGGCCGCACACCTTCGCGTCGCTCTACACGGCCCGCGAGCCCAGCGCGTTCCGGCGCAACGCCGTGATCCTGCCGATCTACCAGCTGATCAACCTGTTCGTCTTCGTGATCGGCTTCACCGCCGTGATGCAGGTGCCCGGCCTCACCGGCCCGGACGTCGACCTGTCGCTGTTCAAGCTCTCGCTGGCGACCTTCCCGCCCTGGGTGATCGGTCTCATCGGCGCCACGGGCGTGCTCACCGCCCTCGTCCCGGGCTCGATGATCCTGATCGCCGGCGTGACGCTGGTGGCCAACAACCTCGTCCGCCCCCTCCGCCCCGGCATGGACGATGCCGCCACGGCGCGCCTGTGCAAGATCCTGGTGCCGGTTCTCGCGGTGGTCTGCGTCGGCTTCACCCTGTCGGGGGGCGACACGATCGTGCAGCTCCTGCTGATGGGCTACAATTTCGTCACCCAGCTCTTCCCGTGCTTCATCACCAGCTTGATGCGCCGCAACCCGCTCGACCGCCGTGCCGCGATGGCCGGCATCGTCGCCGGCGTCTCCACGGTGGCGGCAACCGTCCTGAGCGGGTTCAGCCTGTCCAAGCTCGCGTTCCTGGGGCCGCTTCAGGATGTGAATGTCGGCATCGTCGCGCTGATGGTGAACATCATCGTCACGGTCGCCGTGGCACAGCTCACGCGCGAGGGGACGACCGCCGCGCAAGCGGCCGAGTGACGACACGCATCAGGCCTGCGCCCGCCTTGCCGTGAGCCAGGAGGCGAGCAGGACCGCGGCGCTGACCAGCCCGACGAGGAGGGTCGAGGCCGCGTTGATCTCTGGATTCACCCCGAGGCGGACCTGGCTGTAGAGCCGCATCGGGAGCGTGGTCGCGCCGGGTCCGGAGACGAAGCTCGCGATGACGAGGTCGTCGAGCGACAGGGTGAAGGCCAGGAGCGCGCCGGCCGCGAGAGCAGGAGCCAGGAGCGGCAGGGTCACGGTCATGAGCACGCGCGCGGGCGTCGCGCCGAGATCGGCAGCGGCTTCCTCCAGCGACCGATCGAGGCCGCGCAGGCGCGCCGCGACCACCACGGCCACGAAACCCGTGCAGAACGTCGTATGGGCGATGACGATCGTGAGGAGGCCCCGGTCCAGCCCGATCCCGATGAACATCAGCAGGAGCGAGAGGCCGATCATCACCTCCGGCATGACGATCGGTCCGAACACCAGCCCGGTGAAGAGGGCGCGTCCGCTAAACCGCCTCTGCCGCTCCAGGACCAGGGCCGCCAGGGTGCCGAGGATCGTGGCCAGCAGGCTCGCGAGGAGCGCGATCTTCAACGAGACCCAGGCGGCCGCGAGCAGCGTCGCGTCGGACATCAGCACGCCGTACCAGCGGGTCGAGAAGCCGCCCCAGACCGTCACCAGGGGCGACGCGTTGAACGAGTTGACGATCAGCACCACGATCGGCGCGTAGAGGAAGGCGAGGCCGGCCGCGAGGGCGGTGCGGGTCACCCAGGTCACGGGGCATCTCCCTCACCGGCGCGCAGGCTGTCCCGGAACAGGACCACCGGGCCGATGACGATTGCGAGGATGAGAACCGCCACGGCAGAGGCCAGGGGCCAGTCGCGGTTCGAGAAGAACTCGGCCCACAGCACGCGTCCGAGCATCAGGGTCTCGGAGCCGCCGAGCAGGTCCGGGATCACGAACTCGCCGACCATCGGGATGAAGCAGAGGCCGGCACCGGCCGCGATCCCGGGCAGGCTCAGTGGCAGGGTCACGCTCCAGAACACCCGGGCCGGCGAGGCCCCAAGATCCGCGGCGGCCTCCCGCAGGGTCGGATCGAGACGGTTCATCACCGCGTAGAGCGGCAGGACCATGAACGGCAGATAGGCGTAGACCAGCCCGATGATCACCGCGGCGTCGGTATTCAGGATCGTCAGTGGCGCATCGATCAGCCCGAGCCGGGTCAGCACGAGGTTGAGCAGACCTTCCGGTTTGAGGATCGCGATCCAGGCGTAGATCCGGATCAGGAAACTCGTCCAGAACGGCACGACCACCAGCGCCACGAGGATCGGCTGCCAGCGAGGCGGCGTCCGGGCCAGGGCGTAGGCCAAAGGTGTCCCGAGGGCGACGAGGATCAGGCTGGCCAGGGCCGCGTAGGTCAGCGAGCCGAGGGCGGCGTCGCGGTAGAGGGGGTCGGCGTAGAGCGTCCGGTAATTGTCGAAGTTGAGCGCTTCGAGAAAGGTCGACCAGCCGTCGAGACCCGCATGCCAATCGAGCACCGGCAGATAGGGCGGGATCGCTGTCGCCGGCTCCGACAGGCTGATCTTGAGGGTGATGGCGAAGGGCAGGAGGAAGAAGGCTGCCAGCCAGAGGAAGGGTGGCAATCGCACCAGCCGATCGAACAGCCTCATGGATCTCCGGCCGCTCATGGGCGGGCGGCCTGCGCGCATCGGGCCGAGCCCGCACGAGAATCCGCATCGGTCTGAGTCGGATTCATGCCGGCAGGATCACGGCGGCCCCGGGCGCGAAACCGGCATGCGACGCCGATCCGGCCGCGGCTTCGGTCTCCGCCGGTCGCCCGCTCGCCCGCAACAGGGTGCCGTCGGGCAAGCGCAGCGTGCGGCGCACGCGGTCTCCGAGAAATACGGAATCGGCGATCACCACGGGCAATCCCTCCGCGCCGAGGACGAGATCCTCCGGCCGCACGGCCACCACCACGGCGGCCCCCGTCGCCAGCGAAGCCGGCGCAACGCCCGGAACGGTGCCGTATGCGGTCTCGACGACGCGGGTTCCGTCGGGTTTTTCGGCTGCGAGGCGACCGGGGATGAGGTTCACGTCGCCGAGCAGCCCGGCCACGAAGCGGCTCGCCGGGCGCCGGTAGAGTTCCGCCGGCGGCCCGACCTGGACCAGGCGACCCCCCTCCATGACGCCGATGCGGTCGGCGAGCATCATCGCCTCCTCGGGATCGTGGGTGACGACGATGAAGGCGGTGCCGAGTCGCCGCTGGACCGCGCGCAATTCGCCCTGTGTCTCCTCACGCAGGCCGCGATCCAGGGCGCCGAGCGGCTCGTCGAGCAGCAGCAGCCTCGGCTCCCGGGCCAGGGCGCGGGCTAGGGCGACCCGCTGCCGCTGACCACCCGACAGCGTGTCGGGCCGACGGTCGCCGAACCCATCGAGGCGCACGAGCCTGAGGAGGTCCGTCACCCGGTCGGACATCGCGGCGCGGCCGAGTCCCTTGAGGCCATAGCCGATATTGCCGGCCACGCTCATGTGCGGGAACAGGGCGTAGGACTGGAACATCATGTTGACCGGCCGCCGGTGCGGCGGCAGCCCCGTCAGGTCCTGCTCGCCCAGCAGGATCCGTCCCGCGGTCGGCGTCTCGAACCCCGCGATCATGCGCAGGAGGGTGCTCTTCCCGCAGCCCGACGGTCCGAGCAGGCAGAAGAATTCCCCAGGCCGGAGATCGAGGGTCACCGCCTCGACGGCGCGGTGCGTGCCGAAGCGTTTGGTCAGCTCCTCGATCCGCAGGCGCGGCGCCGGCAGGCCGGACAACGGATCAGGAATCCTCGCGCAGCGCCTCGGCCACGCGCGCTTCGAGGAGATCCGGACGGCGCAGGACCAGGGCGCCGCGGGTGCGGTCGACCAGACCCTCGGCAGCCATCGCGGTGAATTCCCGGGTCACCTGCTCGCGGCGGCAGCCGATCCGGGCGGCGAGGACGTGGTGGTACGGCGGCGGCGACACCACCCGCTCGCCCCCGGCGCCCGACCTCGGTACGGACAGGCGCAGCAGCTCGGCATAGAGCCGGTGCTTGAGGTCGAGCAGGGCGTGTTCCATAAGCCGCGTGTTCAGCTCGCGCACGCGCTTGGCGAGGAGCCGGAACAGCCGGTCGGCGATCGCCTCGGAGGCGAACACGATCTGCCGGAACACCGCGGCCGGCACCACGCAGACTTCGCCGCGGGTGAGCGCGGTGACGTTGGCCGAGCGGCCGATCCCGTCGATCGCGGCGAGCTCCCCGAAGAAGGCACCGCCCCGCATCTCGCCGAGGATCACCTCCTTGCCGGACTGCGTCCGGTTCAGGATGCGGACCTCACCGGAGGCGATGAAGTACACATCCGTCGAGATATCGTCGAAGTCGACGAGGACTTCGTTCTCGTCGAAGCGGCGCCAGTGACAGCGGGATTCGTAGGTGGTGAGCTCGATGCCCGGATCCTTGAAGAAGGGTATCGTCCCCAACCGCGCCATCGATCGTGTTCCCTCAACTCCGGCCTCCGTCCCTGCCCTGACGGGGGCCGACCAGCAGATCTGGGGACGGGAGCAACCCGCACAGTGAAACCGCGCCCCGCCGGGGCGGTGCTGGATCGATCGGGCGACGGTAATCGTGACGGTCGCGGGCTGGGCGGTCAAGCCGCGAGCCGATGAACAGGAGTTTATTAGCGTGCGTTGGCTACGAGGGCTAAATTCCTCGCCCGCCGTGGCGGGCAGTTGTGATGCACCAAGACGTTCCTTTCCTGCGTTCCACCTCCAGCACGGCACCCCGTCAGCAGGCGACGGTGTCGTGCGCGTTCGAGCGGTCCGGCCGAAGCCTGCATTCCGGGCGGCATGCGACCGTCCGTGTCAGCCCGGCACCGGCCGGCCATGGCGTCGTCTTTCGCCGTCGTCTCAAGGACGGCCGCACCGTCGACGTGCCGGCACAGTGGCGATACCGCGAGCCGCAACCGCTCTCCTCGGCGATCCGGCGCGAGGGGGTCCTCGTCCGCACCATCGAGCACCTGTTGGCATCGCTCAGCGCGCTGCGGATCGACAACGTTCTGGTCGAGATCGATGCGGACGAACTGCCGATCTTCGACGGCAGCGCGACGCCCTGGTGTGAGGCGATCCGCGCGGCGGGTCGGAGCAAGCAGGCCACGCCCTGCCGGGTGATCCGCGTGGCCCGCACCGTGGCGGTCGAGAACGGGCGGCGTCGGCTCCAGATCGAGCCGGGCCGGGGCCTGCACATCACCGGCCACGTCGCGCTCGCCCATTTCGGATCGATCGACTGGTCGGGCGCGATCACGCCGGAGAGCTTCGAGCGCGAGATCGCGCCGGCGCGCAGTTTCGGCCGCTACGTGCGTGCCATGGCCGGTCGCGCCTATGGCCACCTTTTGGGAAACGACTTCCTTCAGGGGGTGTCGCCACGCTCGGCGGCGCTGCTCGTGCGGGGGCGCGTGCTCGGCGGAATGCGTGTTCCCGGCGAACCGGTCCGGCACCGGATTCTCGACCTCGTCGGCGATCTTGCCCTGGCGGGTCATCCGATCGAGGGACGCGTCGAGGCACTCCACACCGGCCACGAACTCAATCACGCCCTCGTCGCGGCCCTGATGCGAGACCCGTCGGCCTGGGAACTCGTTTGACCGCTCGCCGTCCCGCCTGCGGTCTCAGGCGGAGGCCCGACGGGGCGTGTCGCAGGCGTCCGCGACCGCGCCGAACGCGCGGACCAGATCCATGTCGAGGCGCGAGTCCATCTGCGCGAGGATCGCGTAGGCTTCACTGGCCGACTTCGGAGCCTTGTAGGGGCGTGCCTCGATCAGCGCGGCGTAGATGTCGCAGATGGTGATGAGACGCACGAGATCGGGGATCTCCGCGCCGCGCAAGCCATCCGGATAACCCGAACCGTCCAGATATTCGTGGTGCGAGCGGACGACCGATAGGGTCAGCGCATCGTAATCGCCCGTCAGCAGCATCGCGTGACCGAGCGCGGGGTGGCGATCCATCTCGCGCCGCTCCTCCGGGGTCAGGGGGGCGGGTTTGTTCAGGATGGCGAGGGAGATCTTGGCCTTGCCGATGTCGTGGAGCAAAGCGCCTTTGACCAGATATCGGGAGTCGGCCTCGTTGAGACGCAAGGCCCGGGCGAATTCCGCAGCGAGGCCGGCCACGCTGAGACAATGGCGGTGGGTGACGTCGTCGAAGCTCGCGACCACCGCGAGCCAATCGCGCACCTTCGCCTCGCGGATCGCCTGATTCACGAGGTTGGCGCCGGACTCGACAATGGCCAGCGGCGGCGCCGCATCGGCCCGGAAGATGGCGGCGAAGGCGGAGCGGGCTTCCGTGACGTGTTGCTGCCAAGGGCCCGCCGGCCGCTTGACAGGCGCGCCGCCGGTCAGGGCGGCAACGGCGTTCAGGAGCATCGCATTCGCGGCGGAGGCCGGCATGATACGGGTCGCGCCGAGGGCGGTCGCCTGGATCTCGCCCCGCCCGAGACTGCCGTGGATGAGGGCGAGGAACGGCGTTGTGGGTCCGCGCGCGACGGTCAGGGCCTGTCGGAGGCGCCGAACGGATTCGGACGTCAGCGCGCTGACGTCGCTGATGATCAGCGCAGCCCCAGCGGGCGGAGGGACGTCCCCGTAGAGATCGTGGACCGAAACGGAACCGCCGGCGCCGAGATGGCGTGCGAGGCGCTCGCCGCGGCCGATCTCGTCGGTCAAGATCAGGGTCTGGCCCACCATCTCCCTCCGCCGTTCGACTCTATCCCGAGCCCCCGACGTCCCGGCGGGCGACCGTGATAGAACCGATAATCAGCTAATCATCTGCTAGATGCACAACACCCGCTGCTTGTTTGACGCCATTCCGTTAAAAATTCAGCCGTCCTTGCAGATCTCGTTGCGATGTGAAGCGCTCGGATCAAGCGGGACGCTCGGATCGCACGCGGCGCGGGGTCGGCCTTGCCTCGCCGCGTCCGGACGGCCAGAAGGCCGCCATGCTGCGCGTCAACGACCTCACCTATCGCATCGGCGACCGTCTGATTCTCGATTCCGCGAGCTCCACGATCCCGGAGGGCGCCCGCGTGGGGCTCGTCGGGCGCAACGGCGCCGGTAAGACCACCCTGTTCAAGGCGATCCTCGGCGACCTGCCGGTCGATGCGAAGTCCGTTTCGCTGCCCAAGGGCATGCGGATCGGCGCCGTCGCCCAGGAAGCCCCCGCGGGACCGGAGACGCTGCACGCGGTGGTGCTCGCCGCAGATACCGAGCGCGCCCGCCTGATGGCGGAGGCCGAGCACGCGGACGGCTTGCGCCGGGCCGAGATCGAGACCCGGCTCGTGGATATCGGCGCGCATTCGGCGCCCGCCCGCGCCGCCGCGATCCTGCACGGCCTCGGCTTCGATGCCGCGGCACAGGGGAGACCGTGCTCGGACTTCTCGGGCGGGTGGCGGATGCGCGTGGCGCTCGCGGCGGTGCTGTTCTCCGAGCCGGACCTGCTGCTTCTCGACGAGCCGACCAACTATCTCGACATCGAGGGTACCCTCTGGCTCTACGACTATCTGGAGCGCTACCCGCGCACTGCGATCATCATCAGCCACGATCGCGATCTCCTCGACACGAGCGTCGACCACATCCTGCATCTCGACCGCGGCAAGTTGGCGATCTACCGCGGCGGCTATTCGAGCTTCGCCAGGCAACTGTCGGAGAAGCGCGTCCTGCAGGCCAAGGCGAAGGTCAAACAGGACGCCGAGCGGGCGCATCTCCAGAGCTTCATCGACCGGTTCAAGGCCAAGGCGACCAAGGCGCGCCAAGCCCAGTCGCGCATGAAGCGCCTCGCGAAGATGGAGCCGATCGCCGCGCTCCTCGAGGACGACGTGCCGGTGATTCATCTGCCGAGCCCGGAGAAGCCGCTGTCGCCGCCGATCGTCGCCATGGAGCGGGTCAAGGCCGGTTACGGCGACCGGGTCGTGCTGACCGGCCTGGACCTCAGCCTCGCCCCCGACGACCGTGTGGCGCTCCTCGGCGCCAACGGCAACGGCAAGTCGACCTTCTGCAAGCTGATCGGCGGCCGGCTCGGGCCGATCGGCGGCGAGGTCAAGCGCTCCTCCAAGATGGAGGTCGCCTATTTCGCGCAACACCAACTCGACGAGCTTCGCCCGGCCGAAAGCGCCTACGCGCATGTCCGGACCCTCATGCCGGATGTACCGGAAGCGAAGGTGCGAGCCGCAACCGCACGGCTCGGGTTCGGTGCCAACAAAGCCGACACGCCGGTGGAGAAGCTCTCGGGGGGCGAGAAAGCGCGGTTGCTCATGGGGCTCGCGGCGTTCCAAGGCCCGCATCTCTTGATCCTCGACGAGCCGACCAACCACCTCGACATCGAGAGCCGGCAGGCCCTCGTGGAGGCGATCAACGACTACGAGGGTGCCGTTATCCTCGTCTCGCACGACCGATTCCTGGTCGAAGCCTGCGCAGACCGGCTGTGGCTGGTGGCGGACGGCACGGTGAAGACCTTCGATGGCGACATGGACGACTACCGACGGTTCGTCCTGTCGGGTCCGGAGCGCGAGGCCGAGCGCGAGGCGGAACCTTCGGGCGGCCAGAAGGCAGAGGCGCGCCGCGCTGGCGTGGAGCGCCGGGCCGCCCTCGCCCCCCTGCGCAAGCGCCTCGAATCGATCGAGGCGCGGATGGCGAAGCTGACCGCCGCGATCCAGAAGATCGACGCGGCGCTCGCGGATGGGACTGCCTTCCGCGAGAACGCCGCCAAGGCCGGCGAGATCGCCAAGATGCGCGCCGACGCGGCGAGCGCGCTCGCCGTCGCCGAGGAAGAGTGGCTGACGGTGAGCACGGAGATCGAGGCGGCCTGAGTCTTTTGGCGCCTGCCGGAAAAGCCCTGTCGGCTGTCAGACCGCGCTTTCGAGGGCGCGCTCCAGGATGTCGACCCCGAGGTCGATTTCGGTATCGGTGGCGGTCAGCGGCGGCGCGATGCGAAACACGCCGCCCATGCCCGGCAACTGGACGATGTTCATGCTGAGCCCGAGGTCGAGGCACCGGCGGGTGACCGCGTCGCCAAGTTCCGGTGCCGGCACCTTCGTGGCCCGGTCGGCGACGATCTCGACGCCCTGAAGCAGCCCGCGCCCGCGCACGTCGCCGATGCAGCCGAAGCGCTGCTGGAGCGCCCGCAGCCGCGCCGAGAGCCGGGCTCCGGCTGCCTCGGCCCGCGCGACGAGGCCGTCGCGCCGGACGATCTCCAGCACCTTGAGGCCCACCGCCGCCGGAAGCGGATCGGAGACATGCGTGGTGTAGAACAGGAAGCCCCGCGCGTGGCAAAGGTCCTCGATCTCCGGGGTCGTCATGACTGCGGCAAGCGGCAGGCCGGCTCCCAGGGTCTTCGACAGGGTTAGGATGTCCGGCACCACGCCGTCGCGCTCGCAGGCGAACATCAGGCCGGTGCGGCCGATGCCGGTCTGGGCCTCGTCGAGGATCAGCAGCATGCCGCGCTCGGCGCACTTGCCCTTGAGCGCGGCGAGGTAGCCCGGCGGCAGCTCGATGATCCCGCCGGAACTCAGGATCGGCTCCGCCAGGAACGCCGCGAGGTTGCCGGTCGACTGCCGATCCAGAAGCGCGAAGGCGTAGTCCAGCTCGGTTCGCCAATCCGATGCGCCGTCCTTCTCGAACGCCGGTCGGTAGGCGTTCGGCGCGGGGATCGCGAAGGATCCGACCTGCGCCGGCCCGTAGCCCTTGCGACCGGCGCTGTAGGTCGCCGCGGCGGCTCCGGCCGTCATGCCGTGCCAGGACTGGGCGAAGCTCACCACCTCCCACCCGCCCGTGGCCAGCTTGGCCATGCGCAGGGCCGCCTCGTTGGCCTCGGCGCCCGTCGTCAGCAGCAAGGTCCGCTCGAGGCCGCCGGGGGCGATTCGCGCCAGTTCCGTTGCCAGATCGACGACGGGACGGCTCAGCATGCCGCTGAACAGGTGGTCGAGCTGTCCGACGTGATGCGCCGCGACAGCAGCGATCTCGGGATGACCGTGACCCAGGATCGCGCTCATCTGGCCGGAGGTGAAATCGAGGATCTTCCGGCCCTCGGCATCGTAGACGAAGCTGCCCTCCGCCCGCTCGATGATGACCGGCGCGAAGGCGCCGCCGTACCGGACCAGATGGCGACGCGCCCGCGTCCAGAAGTCGGGATCGTCGTTTCGCGTCATGGCCGCTGCTGTTCCCCTGTCGAACCCGCCCAGGCTAGAAGGGGATTCACACGCAGAAAAGCTTATAGTTCTGAACTGAGAGTTCACCTTTCCTGATGGGACACAGCCTCGATATCGATCTGCTCCGCAGTTTCGTCACGGTGGCGGAGACGGGCGCCCTCAGCCGCGCCGCTGAGCGCGTCAGCCGGAGCCAGGCCGCGCTCAGCATGCAGATGAAGCGCCTGGAGAATCTCGTCGCTCAGCCGCTGCTGCGCCGGACCGGGCGGGGTGTTTCGCTGACCGTGCAGGGGGAGCGCCTCCTGCGCCACGCGCGCCGGATCCTGGCCGCGCACGACGATGCCCTGGCGGAATTGAACGGGCAGAGCCTCAACGGCTCCCTGAGGATCGGCTGCCCAGACGATTACGCCCAGGCGTTCCTGCCGACGCTGTTGCGCGGTTTCGCGCGCCATCATCCCGGTGCCGCGATCGCAGTCGTGTGCGCTGCGACGCCGAGGCTGGAGAAGCGCCTGCAACAGGGCGGCCTCGACCTGGCGCTGGTCTCGGTCCCCCTCGCGGCCGGACGGGAGATGCTCAGGCGTGAGGACCTCGTCTGGGTCGCCGCGCGCGACAGTGCCGGCCCGTGGCCGAATCCGCTGCCGCTCGCTCTGGGGGACCCCGACACCCTTGATCACCGGGCTGCGCGCGCCGCCCTCGACCGAGCCGGTCGCGCATACCGCATCGCTTACGCGAGCGGCAGCCTGTCCGGTCTGCTGGCCGTGGTGCGCTCCGCCCAGGCCGTGGCGGTCCTGACCCGTTCCGCCGTCCCGCCCGACCTGCAGGTGCTGACCCGCGACAGCGGCTTGCCGACGCTGCCTAGGATCGGGGTGACACTGAATCTGGACGAACTACACGCCGCGCCGTTGACGCGAGCCTTTGCCGCGCATGTGCGGTCCGTCCTGCCGACGCTCTGACCCGGGTCGCCGGGGTCGGCGCCGAAATCATGCATCCGATCCAAGCCGCGCGCCGACGCCGGACCTCACGGCCTCCAGTCGCCGTGATCTCACATGGCCGATGCAAGGTCGTCATCCGTCATCGGAATGTTTCGGCCAGAACAGTACGATTTCATCGTTGTCGACATTGATCCAATTGATATGCGTGCCGGGATTTTCATGGCGGATCGCTTCGAAATGCTCGCTGTTGCAGAGCGGATAGATGTTCTTTTCCAAACTGCTCAAGCCGGCGTCGATCTGTGCCTGACGCAGAGCCGATCGGACGTGCGTATCCGCCAGCAATAGCCCGCGGAACTTCCGGCCGGCGATGTCGGGAAAAGCCGCGCTCCAAGTCGCCATCACCCGCGGATTGTCGTACTGAACGACCGTATCGGTCTCGACGATTCGGGACGGGCTGTGATCCAGCCGGACGTCCTCGGTCCAGTTCCGGTTGGCCGCGGCCATCGTCTTGGTCGTTTCAGGCGATACGACGGGCGTCGTCGCCGCAGCCGATGCCAGCTCCGCGACGACCTGCGCACCGCGCCGGTCGGGCGGGTCGAATGCCGCCGCGTCGGCCGCCTGGATCCGGGTCTCGGCCAACGCGAATACTGCGACGGCAGCCTCGGGCGACAGCGTGTAGATGGACCGCGGATCGAGAGGCGGCGGTGCGACAGCAATCGCCTCCTTCGGTGTGGGGCCCCCGCTTCGACGGGCTGTGGCTTCTGGGCGGCCGCCGTGACGGCAGCGATCGAAGGTACGTAATCCATCGCCAAATCTCCGACTGTTCAGGACGATGCGAAGGCCCGCCGCCTTTCCGTTCCAGCCCGTTTTCCATCTCCCCCCGGTGCGTTGGCCGCTGAGTGCCAGCGCCACCCGGGGCCGACTGTCGTCTGGAACCCCTGTCCCCTATTGCCGCGGCCGCCGGCCGCATGAACCGACAGTCCAAGCGCCGGCGCATTGAGACCGGATTCGTGATGGCGGCCACTGTCCCAGGTGCCATAGTGCAAAGCCGGCCTCGCTGTAGGCGCGGTCCGGGTGGCCGCCACGTCGGTCCAGGCTGACGGGGATGAAAGTGAGGACGCCTCGATCGTCGGGCGCCCCGCGGCCTTCATGCCCGCGAGCGACCCATCCGCGAGCTTCATGCTCCGTTCATTCCAACGTGCACTTGGCGCCCTGAAGGTGTCAACGCTCAGTCGTGTCGAATCCAAGCATTACCGCGATCTTTTCAACCAGGATGCCGGGCATTTATCTGGACGACGGATGAAATTTTCTCTTGGAGATCTAAACAATTCGAGGTGCGCGCATCCGGTAGAACATCGACTAACTGTGCCCTCGCGACACGATGACCGCGTCGCGACTTCCGTGGC
Organism: Methylobacterium sp. P3_A11; assembly: GCF_056403155.1. NCBI lineage: Bacteria > Pseudomonadati > Pseudomonadota > Alphaproteobacteria > Hyphomicrobiales > Methylobacteriaceae > Methylobacterium > Methylobacterium sp. P3_A11. Next base: position 5,642 of record NZ_JBFUGA010000057.1, on the reverse strand, counting down.
GGACCGGTCGGCGACTCCGTGGGTTCGCGCCACGGGATACGCGGTCGACCGGCGCCGAAGCGCGAGGCGCTCGACATCGGGAGCGCGACAGAGCCCCTGATCCCGGCCGAAGACCGTGATTCCCGGGGCGTGCCAGCCCGCCGCAGGCGGTGTTTGCCCGCGGCCCGCGGACATGCGAGAGAGACCGGATGTTGACCGTCGATAGCCTCTGGCGCGCGCGGCACCGGCTCGCGCAGTTCGGGAAGAAGCGGACAGGATCTCCGCGTATCCTCGTGATCGGCGTCTGTCAGGCCGGGTCCATCGCCAAGGCGATGCGTTACCTGCTGCCCGACGCGCGGGTGGATTTCGTCTCGGCCTTCACGGCCGCCCGCCGGTTCCCGCGCCTCGCGGACCTCATGGCCCATGCCGACGGTTACGACCACGTCTTCAGCAGCATCTACCTGCCCCGGTTCAAGGGCGGCGGTACGATCGACACCCTGCGGACGCACCCGAAGGTGCGGTTGATCCCGACCATCGTGTTCAGCGCCTATCATCCGGATCTCGTCCATGTCGGCGTGCAGGATTCGGTGACGCTCCACGGCCTGATCTCAGGGCCGATGGGCCATTCGCATTCCGCGATCACCCTGTTCGCCTACCTGTCGGGCTTCTCGCAGGCGCAGGCGCTGCGTCTGTTCTCCGAGCCGGTCTTCGAGCGCCTCGGGTATTTCAATTTGTGGGACGAGTCGGTCGCGTATCTGCGCGGGCTCGGCGTCCAGGCGGGCTACGACCTCGACACACATCTGACGCGGTGGGCGCGGCGGGGCTGCTTCATGCACTCCATCAACCACACCAAGCTCTACGTGGTGGCCGATCTCGCCCGCGGGCTGCTGACCAAAGCCGGCGTGCCGTTCGAGGAATGCGACCTCGACGCCTTCCTGCCCGACGACCTCGGCGGCCAGGGCAGCTGGCCGGTCTATCCGGAGATCGCCCAGCATTTCGGCGTTGCCGGGAGCGCCCTGTTCTTCAAGGCGGAGACACGCCGGTCCGGCCCCGCGCGCACGATGAGCCGGGCCGAATTCATCGCGGCCTCCTATGCCAACTACGACCGGCGTGAGCGGAAGCTCCTGATCTCGCAGCGGGTCCAGGGCTGGCTCAACGACCCGCCGACGGTAGACTTCCTGCGCGAGGCGGCGGGTCGGTGTGACGCGCCGGCGCGGTCGGCCGCCCAGGTCCCGGCCCTCAAGGCGGGCAGCTTCGCCGGGCACGCCTCCTAGCGCCGCGGATCCGGCACTTCCCGCCGGTCCCGGCGTTGTCGCGCACCGCCCGCGGATGCGGGATCGACTCGAGGTGTCCCGATGAATCCCCAGTCCCGGCACCGCACGGGCCGCATAGCGACCGCGGCGGCCCTGACGCTCGTCGGCTCGGCCGCGGGCCTCGTCGGCTGGAGCCGCCTGTCGGTGAACAGGCGGATGCCCCTGCCGCCGGCCCTTCCGGGGCGGCACGATCTGATGCCCACTCGGCGCGCCGGCGCGCTCTCGCTCTATCGCTCGACGGAGGCGGACGGTGTCCCGCTCCTGCTGATCCACTCGATCAACGCGGCCGCCAACGCCTACGAGGTCCGGCCGCTCTACCTGCGCTTCCGCAAAACGCGGCCGGTCTACGCCCTGGAGCTGCCGGGGTTCGGATTCTCCGAACGCTCGCGCCGCCGCTACACGCCGCGCCTCATGGTGGAGGCGATCCACGCCGCCGCGGACGAGATCCGGCGTTGTCACGGGGATCACCCCATCGATGCCCTGGCCCTATCCCTGTCGGCCTCGTTCCTCGCGCGGGCCAGCCTGGAACGCTCGGATGCCTATCGCAGCCTCGCGCTGGTCAGCCCGACGGGCTTCGACGCACGGCTCTCCGGTGAGGGACCGCCGGACGGTCATCGGGGACGCGACTGGCTTCGGGACATCCTCGATCGACCGCCCCTGGGCCGGCCGCTGTTCGACGCCCTGGTCACGCGTCCGAGCATCCGCTTCTTCCTGAAGAAGACCTTCGGCTCGGACAGGATCGACGAGGGCCTTCTCGCCTACGACCACGCATCGGCCCACCAGCCGGGTGCCGAGCACGCGCCGTATTGCTTCATCGCGGGTCATCTGTTCCCCACCGACGCGACACGCCTCTACGAGCGCCTGCGCCTCCCGGTCTGGATGGTGCACGGCGAACGCGGCGACTTCGTCGACTATCGGCTGGTGCCGCGTGTTGCCGATCGGCCCAACTGGCGCGTCGACACCCTGCCGACCGGCGCGTTCCCGCATTTCGAGCAGCCGGAAACGGTCGCGGACCGCTACGACGCGTTTCTGGCGCGCATCATTCGCCTGCCGGCGGCTCGACCGTTGTGATCCGGTAGCGCAGCCACACCACGCCGTCGGAGAGGCGCTCGCAGGCCGTGGGGTCGAGCCTGCGACGGCTGCCCATCGTCTCCGTCTCCGCCCCGTCGAAGTCGAAAACCGCGGGGGCGCCCGACAGGCCGTCGACCGCTGGGGCGAGGAGCGCAGGCTCAGCTCGTCGATGAGGCCGGCCCACGGATCGGCCCACCGCTGCGAAAGGGATCGAACGCGGCAACAGCCTGCATCGGTGGACCGGTCGGGCTCCCATCCGTAAGGATGGGGCCGCCGCAGGGAGCGGCGTCCACCTTGGATCCCGATGATCGATCTCACCCTCGAGGCCGCCCGCACAATCGTCGACACGGCCCTGCGGGAAGCGCGAACGCGCACACTCAAGCCGCTGGCCGTCGTCGTCTACGATGCCCGCGGCGCGCTCAAGGCGGTCGCGGTCGAGGACGGCACCTCCCTGCGCAGGGCCGAGATCGCCTGCGGCAAGGCCAACGGCGCGCTGGCGCTCGGCCTCGGCTCCCGGGCGATCCATGCCCGCGCGGAGGCTCAGCCCTACTTCGTCGCGGCCGTGACCCATCTTGCCGGACCCGCCGCTCTCGTTCCGGTGCCCGGCGGTGTCCTGATCCGCTCCACGGAGGGCCGGCTCCTCGGCGCCGTCGGCATTTCAGGCGACACCTCCGACAACGACGAGATCTGCGCGGTGGCCGGCATTCAGGCGGCCGGGCTCGTCCCGGAGACCGGCGGCTGAGATGCGCCTCACTCGGCGCGCGTGGCTGGTAGGCGCCGCCGCCGTTTCAGCCGTGGGACCGGCCCATGCGGCCGAGCTGCTGTACCGGCGCGGTAACGACGCCGATCCGGAGACTCTCGACCCGCACCGCTCGTCCACGGTTGCCGAGGCGCATATCCTGCGCGATCTCTGCGACGGGCTCCTGACCTACGACAACAGGGGTGCGATCATCCCGGGCGCTGCCCGGACCTGGACCCTGTCGGACGACGGGCTCAGCCTGCATTTCGACCTGCGGCCGGACGGCCGCTGGTCGAACGGCGAACCGGTCACGGCGGCGGACTTCGTCTATTCATTACGCCGGATGCTCGACCCGGCCACGGGGGCGAAATACGCCGAGATCCTGTTCCCGATCCGGAACGCGGCCGCCGTCAACCGCGGCGAAAAGCCGACGGACGCCCTCGGGGTTGTCGCGGAAACGCCGCTGCGGCTCGCGATCACCCTGGAACAGCCGACCCCCTACATCCTGGAGCTCCTGACCCACCAGACCGCCCTGCCGGTGCATCGTGCGTCCGTGGAGCGGTACGGCGACGGTTTCACCCGGCCCGGCAACCTCGTAACGAACGGCCCCTACAGGCTTCTGGACCGCGTGCCGGGCGGTGCGATCACCCTGGAGGCCAACCCGCTCCATCCCGACGGCGCGGCCCTCGCGATCCGCCGCGTCGCCTTCCTCCCGACTCCCGACCTGGCATCGGCCGTGCGCCGCTATGCCGCCGGAGAGATCGACTCGCTCGCCGATCTGCCCGTCGATCAGATCGCCGACCTGCGCCGCCGTTTCGGAACCCAGGTGGTGCTCGGCCCCTCGCTCGGCCTCGCGGCGCTGGTGGTCAACACCCGCAAGAAGCCGTTCTCGGACAGGCGGGTCCGCCAGGCGCTGTCGCTCGTCATCGACCGCGAATATCTGGCCGACGGGCTGAACGGCGGAACCATGAGTCCGGCCTATTCGCTGTGCCCGCCGGGTCTCGATCATTACCGGACGCCCCCCGAGATCGCGGGTCGGCAAGGCCTGCCGATCGACCACGAGGCGGAGGCGCGATGGCTCCTCGCCGAGGCCGGTTTCGGCCCCGATAATCCGCTCACGGTGGAGTACCGGTTCAACGTCAGCGACAACAACCGCACCATCGCGGTGGCGATCGGCGAGATGTGGCGCGACCTCGGGATCGTCACCCGCTACGTCTATACGGATGCCAAGACCCATTTCGCCTATCTGCGCGACGGCGGCGACTTCGATGTGGCGCGCTACAGCTGGATCGCCGATTATTCCGATCCGCAGAACTTCCTGTTCCTGCTCCAGAGCGGAAACGACGGCATGAATGCCGGGCACTGGTCGGACGCAGCCTTCGACGACCTGATGGCGAAGGCCGCCGCCGCGCGCGACCTCGTCCGGCGGGCCGACCTGCTCTACGACGCCGAGTCGATCGCGCTGCGCGAGATGCCCTGGATTCCGCTGATGCACTACCGCTCCAAGGCGCTGATCGCGCCGCGGCTGCACGGTTATCACCCGAACCTGCGTAACGCGGCGCCGACACGGTTCCTGAGGCTCGACGCTTGATCCGTTTCATGTTGCGTCGCCTCGCGCAGGCGGTCCCTACGCTGCTGGCCGTCGTGACCGTCAGCTTCTTCCTGATGCGGCTCGCGCCCGGCGGCCCGTTCGACCTGGAACGGCCCCTGGCGCCCGCCGCCATGGAGAACCTGCGCCGGGTCTACGGTCTCGACCGGCCGCTGGTCGCGCAGTTCGGGAGCTACCTCGCGGCCCTGGCGCGCGGTGACCTGGGTCCGTCCTTCTCGTTCCGCGACCAGAGTGTCCTCGACCTGATCGCCCGTGGCCTGCCGGTCTCCGCGACGCTCGGTGCCCTCGCGCTGGCCCTCGCCACGACCCTGGGGGTCGGGCTCGGCATCGCGGCGGCACTCCGGCGCGGCGGGGTCATCGACAGAGTTCTGGGAATCGGTGCCGCCCTGACGCTCTCGCTGCCGAGCTTCGTGGTCGCCCCCCTCCTCCAGATCGCCTTCGGCCTCAGCCTGCGCTGGCTGCCGCTGGGCGGCTGGAACGACGGCGCCCCGAGCCATCTCGTTCTGCCCGTCGTGACCCTGGCCCTGCCGCAGGTTGGCGCCCTGGCCCGGATGACCCGGGCTTCCCTGGGTGAGGCTTTGCGCACGCAGCCGATCCGCACCATGCGGAGCCTCGGCCTGCCGCCGGCCCGCGTCACGCGCCACGCCCTGCGGGGCGCCCTGCTGCCGGTGGTCGCCTATCTCGGACCTTTGGCGGCGTCCCTGCTAACCGGCTCGGTCGTGGTGGAGTCGATTTTCGGCCTGCCGGGGATCGGCCGCTATTTCGTGGAGGGGGCGCTCAACCGCGACTACACGCTGGTGATGGGAACGGTGCTGCTGGTCGCCGGGCTGGTGATCGCCCTCAATATCGCGGCCGACTTGGCCTGCGCGTGGCTCGACCCGCGCCTGCGGACCGCGGCGTGAGCGCGGCGTCGCCGCGGGCAGCACCGGCG
>NZ_JBFUGA010000056.1:0-39346 GCF_056403155.1 Methylobacterium sp. P3_A11 | reverse complement strand
GTCCCGGTGAACGTCCCGGCCGGGATGGTCTGTTCGTCGGGGCCAATACCGGTATGATCGCATCAGCACGCGTTCGGCTCGAAGGACGGCAAGCCATGGGTGCTGACCGGCGCGCCCGTCCGGTTTTGTGCGCTGCCACACGAGGTCGGTCCGCCCGCTGTAACCTGCGGCATCAGCAGGCGATTGCCCACCGTAGAGCGCATGCAACACGCCCGGTCGGTCTCGGCACCGCGCTGGGGAGACCGTGACGGGGCGTGTGGCCGGTCCGTCCAGCGGCACTCGAGGAGACCGAGATGAAGATCCTGATCGCCGCGACGCCGTTGACCGGCCACGTGAACCCGCTCCTCGCCGTCGGCCGGGCCGCCGCGGCACGGGGCGACGACGTCCTGGTTCTCACCGACCCGGCGTTCCGATCGAAGGTCGAGGCGGCGGGCCTCCGGTTCACGGCCTACACGGACAATGATGCGGCCGCATTCCGCGAGACCGCGCTGCCCGCCGGGCCGGAGCGCTACCGCCGTGAGTTCCAACGCCGGTTCGTCGATCCCATGCCGATCCAGGCCGCCGCGCTGCGCGCCCTGATCGCCGCCGAGGCGCCGGACGCGATCGTGGCCGGCAGCATGTTCCTCGGCGTGTTGCCGCTCCTCCTCGACACCGCGCCGCGGCCGCCGATCGTGACCGTCAATGTCAGCATCCTGTTCCTCGACCGGCCCGATCACGCACCCGTGGGCCTGGGCCTGCCGCCGGCCCGCGACCGGGAGGATCACGTCCGCTACGCGACCTTGAAGGCCGGCATGGACGCGGCCTTCGTGAACCCGGTGCGGAGCTACACGGATGCCCGGCTCGCGGAACTCGGCCTGCCGCCGCTGCCGGCCTCTCTGCCCCACTCCGTCGTGATCCTGCCGGATCTGTTCCTGCAGCCCACGGTGCCGGGCTTCGAGTACGATTACGGCGTCCTGCCGCCGGGTCTTCGCTTCATCGGCCTGCTCCAGCCGCCGACGCCCCCGGCGCCGCTGCCCGATTGGTGGCCCGAGCTGGAGCGCGCGAACGCGGCCGGTAAGCCCGTCGTGCTCGTCACCCAGGGCACCCTCGCCAACGCGGATTTCGGGGAGCTGGTCGAGCCGGCCCTCGCAGCCCTGGCCGACCGGGACGATCTCCTGGTCCTGACCACTACCGGCGGCCGTCCCGTGGACGCGCTGCGCGGGCCGGTGCCGGCCAACGCCCGCGTCGCCACCTTCCTGCCGTTCCGGGACCTGCTGCCGCGGGTGAGCGTGCTCGTGACCAATGGCGGCTACGGCAGCGTCTCGCAGGCGCTAGCGGCCGGCGTGCCGATCGTCTCGGCGGGACTCACCGAGGACAAGGCCGAGGTGAACGCACGGATCGGCTGGTCGGGGGTTGGCCTCAATCTGGGGACCAACACCCCCACCTCCGACGCGCTGCGTGCGGCGGTGTCCCGGGTGCTCGACGAGCCCGGCTTCCGCCAGCGCGCCGGGGCGATGCGGGACGCCTTCGCGGCACGGGACGCCATGGCGTCGATCCTGACCGCGGTGGACGATCTCGCCCGGTCCGGAGACGCGCTCCCTCTGGCGAGGTCGGCATGAAACCGGCCTCTGCGGGCGCTGCGCTTCGGGTCGTCGTGGACCTCAACCGCTGCCAGGGCTACGCGCAGTGCTGCTACGCCGCGCCGGACGCCTTCGTTCTCCGCGGCCACGAGATCCTGTTCTACGATCCGACGCCGCCGGCCGAGCGGCGGGGCGCCATCGAGCGGGCGCTGCAGGCGTGCCCGGTCCGCGCCATCAGCCTCCAGGCCGGCCCGGACGACGGGGACGCGCCATGACTCCCGAATCCGCCGGCATCGTCGTGGTCGGGGCGTCCCTCGCGGGCCTGCGCGGCGCCGAGGCGCTGCGGCGGGGCGGTTACGACGGGCCGCTCACCCTGGTGGGCGCCGAGCCATACCGCCCCTACGACCGGCCGCCCCTGTCGAAGCACGTGCTCGCCGGGGAACTCGCCGCCGACGCGACCCGCCTGCCGGAACTGGCAGACCTCCGCGCCCGCTGGCGTCTCGGGAGCCCGGCCGTGGCCCTCGACCGGGCGGCCCGCACGGTCCGGCTCGCCGATGGATCGGTTCTGGCCTACGAGTCCCTCCTCGTGGCCACCGGCGCGGAGGCCCGGCCCTGGCCCGCCGAGAGCGGCGGCCGGCTCGCCGGGATCTTCACCCTGCGCGGACGCGATGACGCCGCGGCCTTGCGGGAAACCCTGCTCTCCCGCCCGCGGCAGGTACTGATCGTGGGGGGCGGCCTGATCGGCTGCGAGGCGGCGTCGTGCCTGCGCGATCTCGGACTGCCCGTCACCCTGGTCGATCCGAATGCCGCGCCCCTGGCGCGCGGACTGGGGACCTTCGTGGGCGGGGTGATCGCCGAAAGCCTGCGCGCGTCCGGCGCCGCGTTCCGCCCGGGGACCGTGGTCCGCGCCTTCGAGGGCGATGCGGCGGGACATGTGGCGCGCGCCCGGCTGGCGGATGGCAGCGTCCTCAAAACCAACCTCGTCATCGCGGCCCTCGGCGCGACCCGGGCGACCGGTTGGCTCCGGGCGGCCGGCCTCAGGGCGGATTCCGGCGGGGTGACCTGCGACGCGGCCTGCCGCGTCCTCGACGCCGAGGGTGTGCCCTGCCCGGACATCTACGCCGCCGGCGAYGTGGCACGGTGGCCGATCCCCCTCTACGGCGACCGGCTGGTCGCAGTCGAGCACTGGGGCAACGCCGTCGAGCAAGCGGCCCACGCCGCGCGCAACATCCTGGCCGGCCCCGGCGGCCAGCGGCCCTACGCGCACCTGCCGGCCTTCTGGTCGAGCCAGTTCGGCCTCAACATCAAGCTGGTCGGACTGCCGGAGGGCGCCGATTCCGTCGCGGTGGTTCAGGGCTCGCGGGCGTCCCGGCGCTTCCTCGCGGTCTATGGCCGGGCCGGGCGCAGCATCGCGGCCGTCTCGTTCGATCAGGCCCGGTGGCTGCCCGCCTACGCGGAGGCGATCATGGCCGGCGCCCCCTTCCCGCCGATCACCGACGCCACCGACCGACCCCGCATCGAGACGGCCGTCCCAGGCTTCCCGTCGCCGCGCCCGGGCGCCCCGGCGCGCCCACCCGCCGAGACCGTCCATGTCTGACGACGCCCTGTTCGCCGCCGTCATGGACCCGGCCAACCGGGCCGACCCCTACCCGCTCTACGCGCGGCTGCGGCAGCGCCCGGTCTCGCGCCAGCGGGACGGCAGCTACGTGGTGTCCACGCATGCGGCGATCCGGGCTCTGCTGTTCGATCCGCGCCTCAGCTCCGAGGACCTGCCGCCACCCCGGCGTCCGCGCACCGGCAATCCGCTCAAGGACCTGATCCTCAATCCGATCAAGAACCGCATCAGCGCCACGCACCGCCCGTTCATCTTCCGCGATCCCCCCGATCACGACCGGCTGCGCAGCCTGGTCATGCGGGAATTCTCGATCGCACGGGTGCAAGCGCTGCGGCCTCGGATCGCCCGCGAGGTGGACGCCCTGCTCGACGGGTGTCGGGGGCGCCGGGAGGTCTGCCTCGTCGGCGATCTCTCCTATCCCCTGCCGGTGACCGTGATCTGCGAGCTGCTCGGGGTGCCCCGGGCGGACGAGCCGCGTTTCCAGGCCTGGGCGACGCAGCTCGCCACCGCCGTGGAGCCGGACGCGCGCCACGACGACGCGACCCGCCGCCAGATCTTCGGCGCCTTCGACACGATCGCCGCCTACATGCGCGACCTCATCCGCGAGAAGCGTCGCCGCCCGACCGACGACATGCTCAGCGGTCTGGCCGCGCCCGGCCCGGACGGCCGGAAGCAGTTGAGCGACTTCGATCTCCTGTCCACGGCGGTCCTGCTGCTGGTCGCCGGTCACGAGACCACGGTGAACCTCATCAGCAACGCTATGCTGACCCTGTTGCGGCACCCCGAGGAGCTGGAGCGCCTGCGCGCCGATCCCGAGCGCGCGCCGCGCCTCATCGAGGAGGTTCTGCGCTACGAGCCACCGGTCCATTTCCGGACCCGCAAGGCCCTCGGCACGATCACCGTGGCCGGCGAGACGATCCCGAAGGGGGCGCCCGTCATCCTGCTTTTCGCCGCCGCGAACCGTGATCCGGCCCGGTTCGGTACTCCCGACCGCTTCGATCCCGACCGGGGCGACCTCGAGCATTTCGGTTTCGGCGGCGGCCTGCACTACTGCGTCGGCGCACCGCTCGCGCGGATCGAGGCCGAAATCGCCGTGGTGGCGTTGAGCCGCCGCTTGGTCGCCCCGCGCCTGATGGGCGACCCTCCGCCTTACCGCCCGGGCGCCTCCCTCCGTGGCCCTGAACAGCTTCACATCGGCATCGACGGCATCGCTTCCACCGCGCACAAACCATGAAGAAGGTCTGAAGACCGCTGTTTCACGTGAAACATTTGTAAACCACGGTTTCGGGGCACCAACCGTTGACGCCTCTTGGTTACGGGCCGGCGATCCGCCGGACGATCCGGAAGGCATCAGCGCTCCGGCCACCAAGAAGACCGCGACCGGCAAAGGCTGAGTGGGCGGTCCGCGGACGGCCTCGGAACTTGGCCGTACCGCCGAGGGCTTTACGGGAGAGCGGCCGAGATGGCCGCAATCCCGAAAGCTTCCGGAGAAACAACGCCATGAAGGCACTGTGCTGGCACGGCCGCAACGACATCCGCTGCGACACCGTCCCGGACCCGGTCATCGAGGATTCCCGCGACGTTATCATCAAGGTGACGAGCTGCGCGATCTGCGGCTCGGACCTGCACCTCATGGACGGGCTGATGCCGACCATGAAGAGCGGAGACGTCCTCGGCCACGAGTTCATGGGTGAGGTCGTCGAGGTCGGTCAGGGCTTCACCAAGTTCAGGAAGGGCGACCGGATCATCGTGCCCTTCAATATCAATTGCGGGTCATGCCGGCAGTGCAAGCTCGGCAACTACTCGGTCTGCGAGCGGTCGAACCGCAACGCCGAGATGGCGGCCGCGCAGTTCGGCTACCCGACGGCCGGCCTGTTCGGCTACTCGCACCTCACCGGCGGCTATGCGGGCGGCCAGGCCGAGTACGTGCGCGTGCCGATGGCGGACGTCGCTCCCATGAAGGTGCCGGACGGCATGGACGACGAATCCGTCCTGTTCCTCACGGATATCCTGCCCACCGGCTGGCAGGGCGCGGAGCATTGCGAGATCCAGGGCGGCGAGACCATCGCGGTCTGGGGTGCCGGCCCGGTCGGGATCTTCGCGATCCAGTCGGCGAAGATCATGGGCGCCGAGCGGATCATCGCCATCGAGACCGTGCCCGAGCGGATCGCCCTCGCCCGGAAAGCTGGAGCCACCGACGTCATCGACTTCATGAACGAGGACGTGTTCGAACGGATCAAGGAGATCACCAAGGGCCAGGGCGCCGACGGGGTGATCGACTGTGTCGGCATGGAAGCGAGCGCCGGCCACGGTGGCCTCACCGGCGTGCTCTCGGCCGTGCAGGAGAAGCTGACGGCCACCGAGCGGCCCTACGCCCTGGCCGAGGCCATCAAGGCGGTCCGGCCCTGCGGGATCGTCTCGATTCCCGGGGTGTATGGCGGTCCGATCCCGGTCAACATGGGATCGATCGTGCAGAAAGGCCTGACCCTTAAGAGCGGCCAGACCCACGTGAAGCGCTACCTTGAACCGCTGACCAAGCTGATCCAGGAGGGCAAGATCGACATAACCTCCCTGATCACCCATCGCTCGCAGGACCTCGCCGAGGGACCGGACCTATACAAGGCCTTCAGGGACAAGACGGACGGCTGCGTGAAGGTGGTGTTCCACCTGAACTGAGACGGCGTGGTCCGTCCCGCCGGAGACGGGCGGGACGGACCGGAACCGTGTAGAGGCGGCGGGGCGCCGCCGGCGCGCTCCGCCAACCGCCCGGGAAGCCCATGTGCAATCTCTACAGCCTACGGACCGGCCCGGCGGCTCTGCGACGGGCCTTCGACGTCGCGCAGGATCGCACCGGAAACCTGCCGCCGCTTCCGGCGATCTTCCCCGACCAGCTCGCGCCGGTGGTCCTGAACGGCGCGGCCGGCCGGGACCTCGCGATGATGCGCTGGGGCATGCCCGGGCCGAAAGCGTTCGGCGAGCACCCCATCACCAACGTGCGCAACGTCGCGAGCCCGCACTGGCGCCCCTGGCTCGGGGTCGCCCATCGCTGCCTCGTCCCGGTGACGGCCTTCAGCGAATATGCCGACACCAAGCCCCGCAAGACGCCGGTCTGGTTCGCCCTGGATGACGACCGGCCGCTCTTCGCCTTCGCGGGGATCTGGCGGCCGTGGACCGGCGTGCGGGGAACGAAGCGCGAGAATCCCGACCGGGTGCCGGCGGAGCACCGGCTGTTCGCGTTCCTGACCACGGATGCCAATGGCGTGGTCGGGCCGGTTCATCCCAAGGCGATGCCGGTCCTGCTCACGCAACCGGAGGAATGGGCGACCTGGCTCGAAGCCCCCACCGCGGAAGCACTCCGGCTGCAGCGCCCCCTGGCGGATTCGGCGATGCGCGAGGTGGCCCGGGGCACGCGGTCGGACGGCGACGCCGTCGACTCCGGCGACTGAGCGCCCTTACCCGCCCGCCTGGTCGGCGGAGGGATTGCCGGGGGCCGGAGCGGCCGACCAGCCGCGGGCGCGCCAGCGTGCGACCACGGACGCGTTGAGCCGGGCGATCCGCGCCCGGTGCGCCTCCCAGAAGGTCAGGGGCGTCGCCGGACTTGCGGCCATGGAACTATGATGTCCCGGGTTCCCCTCCCGGCCCGCGATACGGATCGGGGATGGCGCGTGGGCACTCGTCCGCGTGAGCCGGCCTTCGGGATCGGCGAGGATCGCCTGGGCACGGGCGCAGTAGAGCTGCGAGAGCGGCGACATTGCCTCCGACCCGTGTCCCGCCCGGTATTTCATCAAGGCGCGGCAGAGGTCGCCGTCGGCCCGGCGCCAGGCCTCGGCGAGGTAACGCACGCCGTAGCGGACATTGATCTCCGGCGCCGCCAGCTCGGCGACGGTGCCGCGGAAGCCGAGCATCGTCGCGGTGGCCGGCCGGACCTGCATCAGTCCGACCTCGCCGACGCTTCCCACCACGGTGGGATCGTAGTCGCTCTCGATCCGCGCGACGGCATCGGCCACCGCGAGCGGCAGTCCGGTGCCGGCCGCCTCCCGGGCGATGAGCGGGAGGAAGCGCGCCCGCGTGTCGGAGGGCGGCGGGGCGACCGACGGGACCGGCGGAAGGGACGCCATGCCGAGGGCATGCACGGCCAGGAAGGTCGCGGGCCGCGCCTGCGCGGGGGTGGCGCAGGACAGGAGCAGGAGGAGCAACGGAGCGCGCATCGGCCGCCACGGGGGAGGGTCAGAGACCTGTCTACCCCCGCCGCCTCAACGAAGCCTTTCCCAACGCCGGATCCGGGCGCGGGCCGCCCCGTCTACTGGACCGGACCCCGGTCCCGCGCCTGCAGCAGCCGCAGCGCCTCGCCCAGGACCGCGTGGAGATCGGCCGCGCCCTGCGGGCTGAGGGGCAGGCCGATCCGCTGGCCGTTGATCGTGTCGAGCACCAGCATGGCGAGATCCTCGCCGATCAGCAGGTCGGGCTGCGGCAGGCAGAGCGGCAGGACGAAATCGCCCTCGACCTCGCCGAGGACATCCACCGCGTCGGCGGGCCGGAAAGGCGGTCTCCGATCGGTCATCGTGCCCAATCCTCGCGTTTCACGCAGCTCCAGCCGGTGGCCCCATGCTTCAACCGCGGTCGCGGTCCGGCATCCGCAGCGCGCGGACCGTGAGCGTGTCGATTTCCAGCGACCCGACCTCCAGGGCGCCGATGCGGGCGCGGCCCACCGAGAGACGGCCGATCGCGAAGGCGCCGACCGCCACCACGCCGAGGGCCGCCGCCCCGAGCGCCAGGGCACCGAGGGCCGAGGCCCCGATCGTCCCGGCGCCGACGGCGCCCGCCCCCAGGAGGGCAGTGTCGCGCGGCGGGATCGGCCCGGCGCCGACCGCGCGATCCTCCGTCTCGTCCGGAACCCTCGATCGCTGCATGGGGGATCCTCTCCTGGCCCGGCCAGTCCAAGCCACTCTATACCCGACGTTAACCGGGTTTTCACGCCGTTCGCCGACGATCCCTGCGAACCCGGCTGGCCCGGACCGCGCGTCCGCCGGCAGAGAGGACGTCGCCCGTGCAGCACCTGCTCCAGGCCTTCGCGATCTTCGCCTTCGGCTGCCTGCTGATCCATGTCGGGCATGCCTATGCCCGGGCGACGACGGTCTTCCTCTCGGCGACCGCCCTGATGCTGAGCGTGACCCTCGGCACCGTGCTCTGCCAGCGGATCAGCCAGCCGGCGCCCTCCGCGGTCGGTGCGCCGTACGTCGTGGCGCTCGGCCGGCTCGGTCAGTAGAGCCGCGTCCGGTAGGCGTCCGCGATGGAGGCCTCCGCCTCCGCCACGTCGACGGCGGCGGTCTGGTCGGAGAGGATCCGGCCCAGGCTGGGGAAGGTGCCACGCTCGACATGAGCCGCCGGATCCCAGAGGCGGGAGCGGATCAAGGCCTTGCCGCAATGGAAGAACGCCTCCCGCACCCGCACGACGAGACCCGCAGCGGGCACCTTGCCCTGCGCGCGCAACGGTTCGAGCAGCGCGGGGTCCTGCGTCATCGCGGCGGTGCCATTCACCCGCAGGGTCTCGTCGATCCCCGGCACGAGGAAGATCAGCCCGATACCGGGGCTCTCCATCAGGTTGAGGAACGAGTCGATCCGGTTGTTGCCGCGCCTGTCCGGGATCACCAGGGTCTGGGGATCGTGCACGGCGACGAAGCCCGGCGCGTCGCCCCGGGGGCTGGCATCGACGTTGCCGTCTGAATCCGCGCTCGCCAGGACGAGGAACGGCGAGAGCGCGATGAACCGGCGGCCGTACGCGTCGAGATGGTCGAGCACCTTGCGGGCGGCGAGCGGCCCGACCGGGCCGAACTGCGCGCGCAGCGCCGCGGCATCGTGAGTCGGTTGGGGATCGGCTTGCGCGTCCATGCGAACCTCGTCGTGGCCGAACCGTGAGTCGCGCGTCGGGCACGCCCCGGTCAAGGGCGATCAGGGCCAGACCCGGATCGCCACCGGGCGGCGCAGCAGGTCCCGGTCGGACGTGACCGTGCAGCCCTCCGTGCGCAGGCTCGCGTAGGTGAGGAGCGCCCGGTCCCCGACATCGTCGAAATTGCGGCCCTGCGCGTCCGGGTCCAGCAGTGCCGGATAGGCGATGAGCGGCGCCGCCGCCCCGCAGGGATCGTCGTAGAGGGTGGCGCCCGCGAGGAGCAGGCGCGGGCTGTCCCAGGTGATCAGGTCGCGGGAGGTCGTCCAGTAGAAGCCGGATTGGGCGAAGCCCTCCCCCGCCTTGGCCATGAATACCGCGATCCAGGCGCCCGACCCGCGGTGGCGCACCACGGCCCCGACCGGCCCCGGGAACGGTCCGACGGGCCGGCAGGTGGCGGCGTTCGGGCGGGCGGCGCGGTACGGATCCGGAAAGGCGGCGGTGAAGCCGGTGTCCGTCCAGGCCCGCCAGCGGGTCGGATCGGCCGGATCGTCGCTGCGGAACAGGCAGAGGCCGGCCTCCTGATCGCTGCCCGGCCTGGTCCAGCCCGTGGTCGAGGCGAGGAAGTACCGCCATCTCCCGTCGGCCACGATGTTCGACGGGTTGAAGAAGCCCCGGTGCCGGCCCTGGTCGACCTCCTGCCGGAACGGCGCCCCGGCGACCACCACGGGCGGGCTCTGCCGCCGGAAGCTGTGCCCGCCATCCGTCGAGGCCGCCGCCGTGATCGTGTTGTACCAGCAGGCCATGTACTGCCCGGCCGGGCAGCGGCCGGGATGCTCGTTGGCCTGGTACTCGTGATGGAGCAGGGCGGCGACCCGGGTCCCGTCCTCCGTCCAGGTGGCGGTGATCCAGGAGCGGTCGTCGTAGGCCGCCGGGTCGGACTTCTCGCCCGAGTCGAGCACGATCGTGCAGTCGAGCTTGAGGTGGCCGAGATCGGGGCCGCGCAGCGCCCGGTTGCGGTAATGCATCCCGTAGAGCGCCACCGCGCCCGTGGCGTCGCGGAAGGCCCGGGCCGGGGCGTCGGGCACGTCGGCCCCGTCGCAGGCGTCGCGGCCCGCCTTGAAGACGAGCGCGGGCGGCCCGACCAGCGTCAGGGCCGAGAGCGGCGGCTCGGGGGCGGCCGCGGCGGGGAGCGGGAGGAGAAGAAGCAGGGCCGCAGAGGCCGAGCGCGCCGCCAGCCCTGGCCCCTTCGCGGGGGAGAATCCCCCGCGCAGCCGGGGGAGAGGGTCGACACGCGGACGCCTCCGGCCGGTCGTCCCGAGGCCGAGGGCACGGATGCCCCGTCCCATCGCAGCGATCCCGTCCGCTGAGCCCATGGTCGCCATCCGGCTGCGTCCCGGCCGCGCCTGGACAAACGCGCGGAGATTCGCTTGAGAACCATTACAGAGTGCTTGCCGCCGACCGGCCGCGCGCGGCCCGACTGAAAGTCATCCATGGTTCTCCTGATTCTCGGCCTCGTGCTGTTCCTCGGCACGCACGCCTTCTCGATGGCCCGCACGCGCCGCGCCGCACTCGTCGGCCGGATCGGCGAGGGCCGATTCAAGCTCGGCTACACCGCGCTGTCGCTCCTCGGGCTGGTGCTGGTCGGCGTCGGATTCCACGATTACCGGCTCGCCGGCTACATCCCGGTCTGGGATCCGCCCGTCTGGACGCGCCACCTCGCGCTTCTCCTCGTGTGGCCGGCCTTCATCTGCCTCGCCGCCGCCTACCTGCCGGGACACATCCGCACCCGGGCGAAGCACCCGATGCTGCTCGCCGTGAAGATCTGGGCGACGGCGCATCTCCTGGCCAACGGCGACCTCGGCTCGATGCTGCTGTTCGGCGGCTTCCTCGCCTGGGCGGTGGTGGCCCGGATCAGCGCCAAGCGCCGAGCCCTCGCCCCGGGCGCGGTTGCCGCCCAGCACGGCGGCCCGGTGGCGGCCCCGCAGGGCTGGCGCAACGACATCCTCGCGGTGGCGATCGGGACGGTCGCATGGTTCGTCTTCGCCCGCTACCTGCACTATCCGGTGATCGGCGTGCCGGTCTGGCCCGGCGCCGCCTGAAAGACTGCCAGTCGCCAACCCCGCGCCCGTGTGTTAGGCGCGGAGCCCGATCGAGGTACGAGGTGGTCCGCTGAAATCATGCGGGCCGGGATAGAATGGCCGAGAACAACGAGTTCCTTCGCGAGGTCGACGAGGATTACCGCCGCGACCGGATCATCCAGATCTGGAAGCGCTACAGCGGCGTGATCATCGCGCTCGCCGTGCTCGCGGTGGCGGGCGTGGCGGGCTGGCGCTACTGGCAGAACCAGCAGCGCGTCGCCGCCGAGGCCGCCTCGGTGCAGTTCGACGACGCCAACCGCCTCGCCAAGGACGGCAAGGTCGCGGAGGCCGACAAGGCGTTCGAGGCCCTGGAGGCGCAGGGTCCGGCCGGCTACCGCCTCCTTTCCCGGTTTCGGGCCGCGGCCGAGACCAGCAAGCGCGATGCGGCGGCGGGGGCTGCCGAGTTCGACAAGCTCGCCGACGATACCGGCCTCGGCGACGGCCTGCGCGACCTCGCGCGCCTGCGCGCCGCGCTGCTGCGCCTCGACGGGCCGAACCCCGACCCCGCCCTGGCCAACCTCCAGGGTCTGGCCGCCGGGACGCCGTTCCGCCACACCGCCCGTGAGATGCTGGGCCTCGCCGCCCTCAAGAAGGGCGATTACGAGGATGCCGGGCGCTGGTTCGACCAGATCGTGGCCGATCCCGACACGCCGCGGAACCTGCGCGAGCGCATCGAGGTCTACGCGGCGATCGTCGCCGGCGGTCCCGTGACGGTGACCGAGGCCAAGCCCGAGCCCGCTGCACCGCCCCCGCCGATCACACGCTGATTTCCGTTCGGACTGCTCGAGAACCACCATGGATATGCCGACCGTCGCGATCGTCGGGAGGCCGAACGTCGGCAAGTCGACCCTGTTCAACCGCCTCGTGGGCAAGAAGCTAGCGCTGGTCGACGACCGCCCGGGCGTCACCCGCGACCGGCGCGAGGGCGACGTGGCGTTCGGCGGCCTCCAGTTCCGGGTGATCGACACCGCCGGACTGGAAGAGTCGGACGCCGCCACCCTCACCGGCCGGATGCGGATGCAGACCGAGGCGGCGATCCTCGCCGCCGACGTGGTGCTGTTCGTGATCGACGCCCGCGCCGGCGTGCTGCCGGCCGACCAGCCCTTCGCCGAGCTGGTGCGGCGATCCGGCTGCCCGGTTATCCTGATCGCCAACAAGGCCGAGGGCGGCACCGGACTCGCCGGGGCCTACGAGGCCTTCACCCTCGGGCTCGGCGACCCGATCCCGTTCTCCGCCGAGCATGGCGAGGGCCTCGGCGAGCTGCACGAGGCGCTCAAGGGCGTCCTGCCCCAGCGCGACGACGACGAGGAGGAGGACGAGGACGCCCCCGGCGGCCGCTCCCTCAAGGTCGCCATCGTGGGCCGCCCGAATGCCGGCAAGTCGACGCTGATCAACCGCATGCTCGGCGAGGACCGTCTGCTCGTCGGCCCCGAGGCCGGCATCACCCGCGACTCGATCTCCCTGGACTGGGAGTGGCGCGGGCGCCGCATCAAGCTCCACGACACCGCCGGYATGCGCCGCCGCGCCCGGATCGACGACAAGCTGGAGAAGCTCGCGGTCTCGGACGGGCTGCGCGCCGTGCGCTTCGCCGAGGTGGTGGTGGTGCTCCTCGACGCGACGATCCCGTTCGAGAAGCAGGACCTCACCATCGTTGACCTCGTCGAGAGCGAGGGCCGCGCCCTGGTGATCGGCCTCAACAAATGGGACCTCGTCGCCGACCAGCCCGGCCTGCTGAAGCAGCTCCGCGAGGATTGCACCCGGCTGCTGCCGCAGGTGCGCGGCGTCGCGGTGGTGCCGCTCTCCGGCCTCGCCGGCGACGGCGTCGACAAGCTGATGCAGGCGGTGGTGCAGGCCGCCGAGGTCTGGGATCGGCGCATCTCGACCTCGCGCATCAACGACTGGCTGAACGAGGCGACCTCCCGCAACCCGCCCCCGGCGGTGTCGGGCCGGCGGATCAAGATCCGCTACGCCACGCAGGTGAAGAGCCGGCCGCCGCATTTCGCGCTGTTCGGCAACCAGCTCAACGCCCTGCCGAAATCCTACACGCGCTACCTCGTGAACGGCCTGCGCGAGGCGTTCGAGCTGCCGGGCACGCCGATCCGCCTGTCCTTGCGGACCTCGCAGAACCCGTTCGACAAGGGCTGATCCGACCTCCGGGCGAACCGCGCCGTCTTTGCGAGCGGAGCGAAGCAACCCAGTGTCGCGCCACGCCGTTCGTGGTCGCGCCACCCTGGGTCACTTCGCTACGCTCGTGATGACGACGCGGGTCTTTGACCAGACGTTCCGCAAGCGTCCTCAGCGGGCCGCATCGGCGATCCAGTCCACTGCCGCCGACAATGCGGCGCGCTCGTCCTGCCCGTCCGCCAGCGCCGCCTCGTAGGCGCCGATCTGCCCGTCCGCGCTGGTCCCCTCGGCGACGATCGCCCGGGCACGGGCCACGTCGGCCGCGCAGCCGAGGTCATCCGCGTCCTCCGCCACGAGGGCCAGGACCGCTTCCAGCGCCTCGGGGAACGGCACGGCCTCGCCCCGCGCCTCGTCGATCAGCGCGGCCTGCACGCCGCCGTGCTGGGCGCGCCACAGGTTCTCCGAGGCCAGGGCGCGCGAGACGCCGTCGAGGCCGGCATGAAGATCGGAGCGGCGGATGCACAGGCGCACGAGGCAGCGGAACAGGGCGGCGATGCACAGCGAATCGTCGAGCCGCGTGCAGGCGTCGGCGATCCGCAGCTCCAGGGTCGGAAACTTGATCGACGGCCGCAGGGACCACCACAGGAAGCTCGCGTCGGCGATGGCGCCCGAGCGGGTCATGATGGCGACGAACCGGGCATGCGCGGCGGCGTCGGAAAAGATCTCCGGCAGGCCGGTCCGCGGCAGCTCGCCGAAGACGCTGAGCCGGTAGGCGCGGAGGCCGGTCGTCTCGCCCTGCCAGAACGGCGAGGAGGCGGAGAGAGCGAGCAGCAGCGGCTGGAACGGCAGCAGCCGGTTCATCAGGTCGATGCGGGCCTCCGGGTCCGGCACCTCGACATGGACGTGCATGCCGCAGATCAGCGCCCGCCGGGCCGCGATGCCGACATCCGACAGGATACCCTGGTAGCGTTCGCCGTCGGTGGCGGTCTGGCGCGCCCAGCGCGCCAGGGGATGGGTGCCGCAGGCCAGGAGGCGCAGGCCGTGTTCCGCGGCGATCCCGGCGAGCCGCGTCCGCTGGTCGCCGAGATTCGACCGGGCCGCCTGGGCGTCGGTGAGGGGCGGCGTGCAGACCTCGACCTGCGCGGCGACCAGCTCGCGCCCGGTCTCGGGCAATTCGGCCTCCACGCGGGCATGGAAGGCGGCGAGGTCGCCGCGCGGCGTGCCGCGGGTCTCGGCATCGGCGAGGAAATACTCCTCCTCGATGCCGAAGCGGTAGCTGTGGGCGCTCATCCTGCTCTCCGGGCACTGATCGGTACGACATAGGGACCGCGCACGGGGTTTCGACGGGTCGCGGCCGAGGCTGCACGCGCCGGTCCGAAACCGGGATCGCCCCGGATGATCCCGCCTCCGGCCTGGGATTCCTCACGGACGCTGAAACTTCCCGGCCCACAATCCTCGTAGAGGCCTGCGACGCCCATTCGGGCGCTCTGTACGGGAGCCAACATGTCCAGAACGCTTCGTCGTCTCGCCCTCGGCCTCGGTCTCGCCGCCGCTGCGGCGAGCCCCGCCCTCGCCAAGAACCCGATGGTGGGCGGCGCGCCGATGTACGCGAGCAAGACTATCGTCGAGAACGCGGTCAACTCGAAGGATCACACCACCCTGGTGGCCGCCGTGAAGGCCGCCGGCCTCGTCGACACCCTGTCGGGTCCCGGTCCCTTCACGGTGTTCGCGCCGACGAACGCCGCCTTCGCCAAGCTGCCGCCGGGGACGGTCGAGACGCTGGTCCAGCCGCAGAACAAGGCGCAGCTGACCGGCATCCTGACCTATCACGTGGTGCCGGGCGTCTACACGGCCAAGGACCTGATGGCGGCGGCCCGTCAGGGCGGCGGCCAGGCCGAGCTGAAGACCGTGCAGGGCGAGCCGCTCACGGTCACGACCAAGGGCAAGAAGGTCATGGTCACCGACGCCAAGGGCAACACCGCGCTGGTGACGACCGCCAACGTCATGCAGTCGAACGGCGTGATTCACGTGATCAACGGCGTGCTGCTGCCCTGACGCGATCCGGGGCGGCCCATCCGCCGCCCCATGAGGCCTACCGCCCTCTCCGGTCCAGCCGGAGGGGGCGTCTGCGTTTCTGCATCGCCGCTCAATCGCGGATCAGCCGGCCCGAATAGATGGCCGGGCCGGTCGGCTTTCCATCCGGCGCCCCACCCTTCGGCTCGACCGTGACCGCGAAGGTCGCGGTCTCGGTGCGGGTGCGCAGGGCTGCCGGGATCGGCAGGCGCGCCGTCCCGCCCGGGACGAGGCCGAGGGATTGCGGGGCGGCCCCCGCGTCGATGTACCAGAGTTCGAGGCTCCGCTCGGGCGGCGTCTCGGCCGCGAGGCTGCGGACCTGCACGACGCCCGCCCGCAGATCGACGCGCACGATCAGGGCCGGGAGCGTCCCGCCCCGGTCGACGACGGCCAGATAGTCGTGCGGCTCACGGAGCGCCGCGGTGCCCCCGGCGGCAATCCAGAGCGCGAGGCCCGCCGCGAGGGCCGTGGCGGCCGCGGCAGTCGTCCGCCAGCGCCGGACCCTGCGCTCCAGACGGACGACCCGGTCGCCGGCGGCATCGGCGGAGGCCGCCCCGGCAGCAGGTCGGATCCGGGCTTCGATGGCTGTCCAGAGCGCGGGATCGGGGGCGACAGCCGGGATCGTGGCGGCGAGGGGTGCGAGCCGCGCGTCCCAGGCCGCGACCGCGCGGCGCAGGTCGGCACGCGCCTCCAGCGCCACCGCGAAGGCGGCGCGTTCGTCCGGCGGCAGCGTGCCGAGGACGTACTCGCCCGCCGCGCCGTCGGGATCGTCCTGCCAGTCGGGCGGGATGCCGGATCCGCTCATGGGGTCTCCAGGCAGGTGCGAAGGCTGAGCAGGCCCCGGCGGAGCCAGGTCTTGATCGTGTTCACGGGCCGATCAAAACGCGCAGCGAGTTCCTCGCGAGACCAGCCCTCACAATAGGCGAGGACGAGGCAATCGCGCTGGGGCATGGCGACCTGATCGAGGCACTGGGCCAGGGCATCGCGGCGGGCGAGATCGGCCTCCCCGTCGCTCGTGTCGGCCAGCCGCTCGAACCAGCCGTCCTCGGCTTGCGTCAGGCGTGCGGACCTGTCCTGTCGCAGGCGGTCGATCGCCCGGTGGCGCGCGATCGCGACGAGCCAGACGAGAGGTGGGCCGGCCAGGGGATCGTAGCTGCCGGCCCGCTGCCAGATGCGCACGAACACCTCCTGCAGCGTGTCCTCGGCGGCGGCTCGGTCCTTCAGGATACGAAGGATGATCCCGAGAAGTTTCGGGGCGGTCGCCTCGTAGAGCGCCTGGAGTGCGGCGCGCTCGCCACGGGCGACACCCGCGATCAGCCGCGCGAGATCCGCTTCGCGTTGCGCGCTCCCCAAGGCCTCGTCCCCCCAGGCGGCGCCGTCCTGCGATGCGCCGGCCGCCCGGTCAAAACCATAGCCTGATTTCGTCCCGAACCGGGAGGGGGATGCGTCCCCGTTCCCGTTGACGGCCGCTCAGGCCGCCCGCAGCGGACCGCCCACCAGCCACGCGGGGTCGAACCAGCGGTCGGCCTCGCCGTCGTAGGGCAGGCGCGTGATGTCCCAGTTCTGAATGTACCGGGCGTAGACGTTCCACACCGCGATGCCGCCGCCCACGAAGATCCGCCGGCCCGGATAGCGCTTGAGCACCTGTTCGGGATCCTCATGGCTGCGGATCACGTCGATGGTGCGGTCCCTGAAGGCGAATTCGGGCACCGAGGCCACGGTCTTCGGCCCGGCGATCAGCACGTGGCCCATGGTCAGCGCGAAGAAGCGCGTCACGTCCTCCACGAACAGCGGATCGGTGTTGCCCTCCCAGGGCAGTTGGCCGTTCAGGCCGAGCTGGCCCCGCAGGCCGATCGCACAGATGCAGCGGACGTCGATCATCGTGAACCCTCAACCCTGCAGGCTCCGCCCGCGACCCGCCGGGGCCGCAGGCCCCGGCCCCCTTTACTCGGGCGCGCGGAAGCTCAGCACCCGGTCGGTGGGGAAATCGTAGAGCTTGCCGGTCTCGGACCAGTCGGGCGATGCGAGCCGCACGAAATGGGGCGCGAGCTCCTCGGGCGTCCGAAGCGTCTCGGGATCCTCGCCGGGCATGGCCGAGCGGCGCATGCCGGTGCGCAGGGGTCCCGGGTTGAGCAGCATGGCCTTGATGGCCGTGGTCTCGTTCTCGGCCGCGTAGGTCCGCACCAGCGCCTCCAGGGCCGCCTTGGAGACCGAATAGGGACCCCAATAGGGCCGGCACTTCGAGGCCGCCCCCGACGAGACGAAGATCGCCCGCCCGGCATCCGACATGCGCAGCAGC
Source organism: Methylobacterium sp. P3_A11 (assembly GCF_056403155.1). Lineage (NCBI taxonomy): Bacteria > Pseudomonadati > Pseudomonadota > Alphaproteobacteria > Hyphomicrobiales > Methylobacteriaceae > Methylobacterium > Methylobacterium sp. P3_A11. Next base: position 21,651 of record NZ_JBFUGA010000056.1, on the reverse strand, counting down.
GGGTCGAGCGAGCGGATCAGGCGCCAGTTGGCGGTGACGTTCACGTCCATCACCTGTCCCCAGATCTTCGGGGTGATGTGGCCGATCGGCATGAGCGCGCCGAGGATGCCGGCATTGGCGATCAGGATGTCGAGCCGCTTCCAGCGCGCGTTGATCGCCGCGCCGAGGCGGTCGATGGCGTCGTAATCGGCGAGGTCGAAGGGCACCAGGGTGGCGCTGGAGCCGGCCGCCTGCACGGCGTCGTCCAGCTCCTCCAGGGCGCCGACCGTGCGCGCCACCGCGATCACGTGCGCGCCCGCTTCGGCAAGCGCCAGGGCGGCGGCGCGCCCGATGCCGCGGGACGCGCCGGTGACGACCGCGACGCGGCCTTCCAGGGGTTTCTGAGACTGAGCCATGGCGTGGACCTAGCGCATTTCCGCCGGCGGGGGATGCCCGTCCGCGCACGGATTCCGCAGATCCGTCAATCCGCCTCGGCCAGCATGGCGAAGCGCTTCGGGCCGGCGATGGACAGGTCGGTCAGGCCGGTCGGGTAGTCGCCCGTGAAGCAATGGTCGGTGTATTGCGGGCAGGCGGAGTCCCGGGCCTCCTCGCCCATCGCCCGGTAGAGGCCGGGGATCGACAGGAAGGCGAGCGAATCCGCGCCGATATACTTGCGCATCGCCTCGAGGTCGTGGGTCGCGGCGAGGAGCTTCTCCCGCTCGGGCGTGTCGATCCCATAGAAGTCCGGATAGGTAATCGGCGGCGAGGCGATGCGGAAATGCACCTCCGCGGCGCCGGCCTCGCGCATCATCCGGACGATCTTCACCGAGGTGGTGCCGCGCACGAGGCTGTCGTCGACGAGGACGATGCTCTTGCCCTCGATCGCCGCCCGGTTGGCCGAGTGCTTCATCCGCACGCCGAGCTCGCGGACCGACTGGGTCGGCTGGATGAAGGTTCGCCCGACATAGTGGTTGCGGATGATCCCCATCTCGAACGGGATCCCGGTCTCCTGCGAGAAGCCCAAAGCCGCCGGCACGCCGGAATCCGGCACCGGCACGACGATGTCGGCCGCGACGGAGGCTTCGCGGGCCAGCTCCCGGCCGATCGCCTTGCGCACCGCGTAGACGCTCTTGCCGTTCACCACCGAATCCGGCCGGGCGAAGTAGATGTACTCGAAGATACAGGGCCGCATCGGCACCGCGTCGGCGAAGCGGATCGACTCGACCCCCTCCTCGGAGATCACCACGATCTCGCCGTTCTCGATGTCGCGGACGAAGCGGGCGCCGATGATGTCGAGCGCGCAGGTCTCGGAGGCCAGCATGTAGCGGCCGTCGAGTTCGCCCAGCACCAGCGGGCGGATGCCCAGCGGGTCGCGGGCGCCGATCAGCTTCTTGTTGGTGAGCGCCACGATCGCGTAGGCGCCCTGGATCGCCTGCAGGGCGTCGATGAAGCGTTCGATGATCCGCGGCTTCCGGGAGCGGGCCGCGAGGTGCAGGATCACCTCGGTGTCGGAGGTCGACTGCGTGATCGCGCCGTCGCGGACGAGATCGCGGCGGATCGACAGGGCGTTGGTCAGGTTGCCGTTGTGGGCGACCGCGAGGCCGCCGCTGGCGAGTTCGGCGAAGAGCGGCTGCACGTTGCGCAGGATCGTGCCGCCGGTGGTCGAGTAGCGCACGTGCCCAATGGCGGCTCGGCCCTTGAGGCGCGCGATGGTGTCGCCGTCCGAGAAGGAATCGCCCACGRGACCGGGGCGCCGCTCTGAGTGGAAAACCGACCCGTCGAAGGAGACGATGCCGGCCGCCTCCTGGCCCCGGTGCTGCAGGGCGTGCAGGCCCAAAGCCACGATGGCGGAGGCCTCCGGATGGCCGAAGATGCCGAAGACGCCGCACTCCTCCCGGAGCGTGTCGCCGTCGAGATCGAAATCGAGATCGGTGGTGGAAGCGGCGGCGTGTGACATGGGGCTGTCGATCACTCACGGGTCCCGGCGGCGACGGGCCGGCGCGCCGGTCGTCGCGGATGCAATCCGTACACCACCGGACCCGCTATCTAGGCGTTCCCTACGGCGAGGCCTACGGCGAATACCGCAGATCAGCGTCGCGTCGGGGTCGGCGCGGTCTCGGTCCGGCGCTGGGGCGCCGCGTCGGTCTCGGCCGGGGCGTCGGCAGCCTCGTTGGGCGGTGTGACGGCCTTCGGCTTCTTGAACTGCTTCAGGAAGCCCTCCGGATTCTCGGGCAGCTGCGCCACGAGGGCGTCGCCGGACTTCTCCAGCATCGGGCGCGTGCGCGCCTGGGCGGCCCAGTCCGGCACCTTGCCCTGCACCAGCCAGGACAGGAATACCCAGCCGATCACGCAGATCAGGAAGCCGCGGGCCGCGCCGAAGAGGAAGCCGAGCGAGCGATCCACCGCGCCGATGCGCGAATCGAGGACGACGTCCGAGATCTTCACCGTGATGATCGACACGACGATCAGCGTGCCGAGGAAGATCGCCGCGATGGAGGCGACCAGCGCCACGGTATCGCTGTTCACGTGCTGCTTCACGGTCGGCAGCAGCATCGGATGGAGCGTCCAGGCGACCGCGGCCGCGGCGACCCAGGCGACGATCGCCAGCACCTCGCGGGTGACGCCACGCACGGCCGCGAGCAACGCGGAGACCGCGACGATGCCGAGCACGGCGAGATCCAGGACGGTAAACGGCATCGTTGAGCTTTTGGTACCCGCGGGGATGGCGCGTCGGCCGTGCGGCTCCCCCGGACCGCGGTGGATTTATACCAAGCCGGAACTCGGCCGTCACCCTGGCGCATCGGCCTGATCCGGAGCCTGTGCCGTCCATGCATCAGCCACAGCCCCAGCGCATGCGGCGCGGGGGCGCAAAGCGGCCCGCGCGGCCGGTCCCGTCAGCCGAAGCGCTGCACCGTGAAGGGCGCCGGGTCCGGCCCGTCCGCCGCACCGCAGGCGAGCGCGGCGACGATCTCGCCGGTCACCGGGCCGAGGGTGAGGCCGAGATGCTGGTGACCGAAGGCGTAGAGCACGCGGGGATCGCGGGTGCTGCGGCCGATGGCCGGCAGGTAGTCGGGGAGGGTCGGGCGGGCGCCGACCCAGGTCTCGACGGGCGCGTCGAACGGCAGGCCGAGGGCTCCGGCATGGGCCTTGAGGCGCTCCCATTTCCGCGGATCGGGCGGCGCGTCGGGATGGGTGAACTCGATGAAGCCCGTCGCCCGCAGGCCCGAGCGGAACCGCGTTGCCACGAGGGCGCGCTCCGCGAAGACCACCGAGGGCAGGCTCATGGGCCAGCGGCTCCGGGCGGCCTGGATGTGGTAACCCCGCTCCGCGATGAGCGGCACCCGATATCCCAGTTCGCGCATGAGCGGGGCCGAGCGCGCGCCGGCCGCGATCACGATCCGGTCGGCCCCGGTCCGGCGCGCGGCCGCCAGCGTGCGCGACCGCCGGTCAAGGGTACCGCCGCGGGCCAGGAAGGCCGCGCGCAGGGCGTCCAGCACCGCGCCGGGATCGGCGACGCTCGCCGTTCCCTCGCAGCACACGGCGTCGGCCGGACGGAGCCGGAGCAGGCCGCCGAGCGCCTGCGCCTCCTCGGCGGTCAGGTCGCGCCAGTGCGCCACCGGGCTCGCAAAGGTCCGCAGCGCCGCGCGGGCGCGCCGGGCTCCCGCGACGCTCTCCCAGGCCACGATGTTGCCTTGGAGGCGCAGGAGGTCGGGCGTCCCGACGTCCCGCATCAGCCGCCAGGCCGGAAGCGCCTCGGCCAGAAGGCTCCGCAGCGCCTGCGTTCCCCGCTCGAAGCGGGCCGGCGCGGACGCGCGCAGCAGCCGGAGCCCGAACGGCAGCCAATGGCCGACGGCCCCGGGCGGGAAGCTCACGGGGCCGCCCAGGCTCATCAGCCGGTGCGGCAGGGACCGGAGCGTGGCCAGGGAGGCGAGCGGCGCGTGCTGCTCCACCGCGATATGGCCGGCATTGCCGGCCGATGCGGGAGCCTGCGCGCCGGGATCGTCGAACACCGCCACGGCGATCCCGCGCGCCTGAAGCGCCAGCGCGGTGCTGAGGCCCACGATGCCGCCGCCGATCACGGCGGCGCTGCGCGGCGCAGGCCCGGTCACGCCGCGCCGCCGATGCCGTTCGGGAACGGGTCGCCGGGGTCCCGCAGCAGCGTCGCCTCCGCGGTGACCCAGGCGCGGCCGGTGATGCGCGGGTGGATGGTCCCGTCGGGGCCATGGTCGTAGCGGGCCGTGAAGCGGGTCCCGATCACGCTTTCCTGCACCCAGGGCGTGTCCGGGGCGAGCGTGCCGCGGGCGGCCAGGCAGGCGAGCTTGGCGCTGGTCCCGGTGCCGCAGGGCGACCGGTCGTAGGCGCCACCGGGACAGAGCACGAAGGTGCGCGCATCGGCGCCCTCCGGCGCCGGACCGTAGAGTTCGATATGGTYGATCTCGGCGCCATCGCGGCCGGTCACGCCGGCGCGGCGCAGCGCCGTCCGGATCCGCCCGGCCGCATCCGTGAGCGCCGGGATGTTGGCCGCCGCGATCGCGCAGGGGATCGAGTCGGTGAAAAAGAACCAGTTGCCGCCCCAGGCGACGTCGCCGGTCACGGTCCCGAGGCCGTCGACGGCCACGTCGACCGCGTGTCGGTGCAGGTAGCCCGGGACGTTGGCGATCGTCGCGGTGTTGCGGTCGTGCAGGTCCACGCGGACGATGCCGACCGGCGTCTCGAAGCGATGCACCCCCGGGGCGAGGCGCCCCATATGGGCGAGGGTGACGGCCGCCCCGATGGTGCCGTGGCCGCACATGCCGAGGAAGCCGGCATTGTTGAAGAAGATCAGCCCCGCCGCGCAATCGGGCGCCGACGGCGCGCACAGCAGCGCGCCCACCACGGCGTCGAACCCGCGCGGCTCGTTGAGCGCGAAGGTGCGGACGCCGTCATGCCGGGCCGCGAAGATGCGCCGCCGCTCAGCGAGGGTCCCGGATCCGAGATCGGGGCCGCCCGACACGATGAGCCGGGTCGGCTCGCCCGCGGTGTGGGAATCGATGACGCGCACGGACCGTCAGACCGGCTTGCCGCGCGGCGTGCGCGGCCTCATCAGGATCGGGATCGTCCCGGTGATGGGGTTTCCGTGCATGGGTGCCTCGCGTGTCGTGTCGGGCCTGCGGATGCGGCTTCAGGCCGGCAGGATCCCTCCCGACGAGCGGCGTGTCTTGGCCGAAACGCCGATGCAGGCTGCGCATTCGGCCAGCCTGCGGAGGCGGGCGCGGTGAGACCCCTCGACAGCCTCGTCGCGCGCCTCGACCGGCCGCTGCTCTGCGACGATCTCTTCGACGGCATCCCCGACACGATCTTCTTCGTGAAGGATTCCGCCGGCCGTTACGTCGCGGCCAACCAGATCCTGGCCGAGCGCACCGGGTTCGAGCGCAAGGAGGCCCTGATCGGCCGCACGGCCGACGAGGTCTTCCCGGGGGAACTCGGCCGTCGCATCGCCGAGCAGGACCGCGCGATCCTCCGCAGCGCCCGCCCCCTGAAGGGCGAACTGGAGCTGCACCTCTACGCCGATGGCCGGGAGGGCTGGTGCCTCACCTGGAAGGAGCCGCTGTTCGACCGCGACAGCGCGGTCGCGGGCCTGATCGGCCTGTCGCGGGACCTCCGCTCCGCCAACGCGGCGCCGGACGAGACCGCCCTCCTGTCGCGCGCCCTGCGCACCGCGCAGGACCATCCGGACACCTGCAGGACCGTGCAGGATCTGGTGGGTCTGGCGGGCCTGACGCCGTTCCGGCTCGATCAGCGGCTCCGTGCGATGTTCGGGCTCTCGGCGCGGCAATATCTCACGCGGCTGCGGATCGACCGGGCGGCCGCCCGGCTCCGGCAGGGCGACGATCCGATCAGCCTGATCGCCCTGGACAGCGGCTACGGGGACCAGACGGCCTTCACGCGGCATTTCAGGAAGCGCGTGGGCCTGTCGCCGGGCGCATACCGGAGGCGCCACGGGCGGGGCGGTTCCGGCACGCCGCCTTGATCACGCCGGAACGGCCGGTCATGAGGGAGCCGGGGCGCGGCAGGCCGTGCGGCGGCGTGCCCCCGTGAACCGCGCCGGCAAAGCTCAGCATGGAACCCGATCGGTGACGCAATCCGGGACGGAAACCGGTGCCCACGGCGCCCGGCTGACGATCGACCTCGGGGCGATCGCGGCGAACTGGCGGCTCCTGGCCGCCCGCGGCGCCGGCACCGCCTGCGCCGCCGTGGTGAAGGCCGATGCGTATGGCTGCGGCATCGGCCGGGTCGGGCCGACCCTGTGGTCAGCCGGCTGCCGGACTTTCTTCGTCRCCCACCTGTCCGAGGGCGTCGCCGCCCGGGCGGCCCTGCCGGAGGCCGCGATCTACGTGTTGAACGGCCTCGCCCCGGGTGCCGCCGCGGCGTTCGGGGCGCATGGGCTGCGCCCCGTCCTCGGCAGCGTCGAGGAGGTGTCGGAGTGGGCGGCGTTCTCGGCGGGCCGGCTGCAAGCGGCCCTCCACGTCGATACCGGCATGAACCGGCTGGGCCTGTCGGTGCCGGAGGCGCTGGCCCTGGCCGGGTATCCGCAGATCGAAGCCGCCGGCATCGATCTGCTCCTCAGCCATTTCGTCAGCGCCGAGAAGGCGGACGATCCGGTCAACGCCCGGCAGATCACGGATTTCGGCCGGGTGCGGGCGGCCTATCCGACGCTGCGCGCCTCGCTGGCGAACTCGTCGGGCGTGTTCCTCGACGGTGCCCGGCACGACCTCCTGCGGCCGGGCTACGCCCTGTTCGGCGGCAATCCGACACCGGGGGCCGCGAATCCGATGCGCCCGGTGGTGCGGCTGGAGGCGATGATCGCGCAGGTGCGCGGCGTCGAGGCGGGCGCCACGGTCGGCTACAACGGCCGCTGGACCGCTCCCCGCCCGAGCCGGCTGGCGACCTTGTCGCTGGGCTATGCCGACGGATTGCCGCGGGCGATCAGCGGGCGCGGGCAGGCGCTGGTCGGGGGTGTCCTCTGCCCGATCCTGGGGCTCGTCTCGATGGACCTGATCATCATCGACGTCACCGCGGCGCCTGCCGCGCGCCGCGGCGCCACCGCGGTAATGATCGGGGACGCGCTCGACATCGACGCGGTCGGCCGTGCCGCCGGGACGATCGGATACGAAATCCTCACCGGCCTGGGTTCTCGTTATGTTCGAACCTATGTAGGCTGACGCGACCCCACGCTGACCCGCCGGAACGACGGCGCCCGGACCCGAATGGCCAAGATCCACCAGACCTTCGTCTGCCAGTCCTGCGGGGCGGTCTACAACCGCTGGCGCGGGCGCTGCGAGGCCTGCAACGGCTGGAACACGATCGTCGAGGAGGCGCCGTCGGCCCCCGGCCAGTCCGGCCCGGCCGCGACCCGGCCGTCGCGCAACCGCGGCCGGGTCTTCCCGCTGGAGGGGCTCACCGGCGAGGCCAAGGAGGCGCCGCGCATCCCCTCGGGGATCGGCGAGCTCGACCGGGTGACCGGCGGCGGCTTCGTGCGCGGCTCGGTGATCCTGCTCGGCGGGGATCCCGGCATCGGCAAGTCGACCCTGCTGATGCAGGCCTCCGCGGCCATGGCCGGGACCGGTGAGCGGGTGGCCTACATTTCGGGCGAGGAGGCGGTCGGGCAGGTGCGCCTGCGGGCGGAGCGGCTGGGCTTGAGCGCGCTCCCGGTTCAGCTCGCCGCCGAGACCAATGTCGAGGACATCGTCGAGACCCTGAGCCAGGGTCGGCCGCCGGCGCTGGCGATCATCGACTCGATCCAGACCATGTGGACCGAGACGGTGGAATCCGCCCCCGGCACGGTCACGCAGGTGCGCTCGTCGGCACAGGCCCTGATCCGCTTCGCCAAGACCACCGGCACGGCGGTGATCCTGGTGGGCCACGTCACCAAGGACGGGCAGATCGCCGGCCCCCGGGTGGTGGAGCACATGGTCGACGCGGTCGCCTCCTTCGAGGGCGACCAGGGCCACCATTTCCGGATCCTGCGCGCCGTGAAGAACCGGTTCGGGCCGACCGACGAGATCGGCGTGTTCGAGATGACGGATGCGGGCTTGAGCGAGGTGCCGAACCCCTCGGCCCTGTTCCTGGCGGGCCGCGACCAACAGGCCGCCGGCACGGCCGTCTTCGCCGGCATGGAGGGGACGCGACCGCTGCTGGTGGAGATCCAGGCGCTGGTGGCGCCCTCGTCCCTCGGCATGCCGCGCCGCGCCGTGGTCGGCTGGGATCCGAATCGGCTGTCGATGGTGCTGGCGGTACTGGAGGCCCATGGCGGCATCCGGCTCGGCAGCCACGACGTTTATTTGAATGTAGCCGGAGGCTTACGGATCACCGAGCCGGCGGCCGACCTCGCGGTCGCCGCCGCCCTGGTCTCGTCGCTCTCCGGGGCCGTTCTGCCGCCCGAGACGGTCTATTTCGGCGAGATCGGCCTGTCGGGGGCGATCCGGCCGGTCGCCCAGGCCGGAGCCCGGCTCAAGGAGGCTCAGAAGCTCGGCTTCGCCAAGGCGCTGATCCCGCAGGGGCGCGGCGAGGGCGACAAGGCGCTCGCTTTGGAGACGCTGCGCCACATCGCCGACCTCGTGGCGGGGATCAGCGCGGGGGCGCCGCGGAAAGGCTCCGGCCAGCGCGGGCGGCAGCCGGCGCGCTATGCCGACGAGGAGATGTGAGCGCTATCCCCCCGTGACGCTCATGTGCCGCGGCACGGCGGCCGGCCGCTGGCGCTCGATGACGAAGTCATGGCCCTTGGGCTTGCGGGTGATCGCCTCGACCACCGCCTGGGCCAGCACCGCATCGTCCTGGGAGGCGCGCAGGACCGCCCGGAGGTCGGCCGAGTCCTCCTGGCCCAGGCACAGGTAGAGCTGACCGGTGCAGGTCAGACGCACCCGGTTGCAGCTCTCGCAGAAATTGTGGGTGAGCGGCGTGATGAAGCCGAGCTTGCCGCCGGTCTCCTCGACGCGCACGTAGCGCGCCGGGCCGCCGGTGCGGTCGGGCAGCGGCGTCAGGGTGTAGCGGGTCTCCAGGCGCTGCCGGGCCACCGACAGGGGCAGGAACTGGTCGGTGCGGTCGGCCTCGATCTCGCCCAGCGGCATGACCTCGATCAGCGTCATGTCCATGCCGAGGCCGTGAGCCCAGGCGATCATGTCGGGGATCTCGTCGGCGTTGACGTCGCGCAGGGCGACCGCGTTGATCTTGACCTTCATCCCGGTGGCCCGCGCCGCCGCGATGCCGTCGAGCACGACCTTGAGGTCGCCCCGGCGGGTGATCGCCCGGAACTTGTCCGGGTCGAGGGTGTCCAGCGAGACGTTGATCCGGCGCACGCCGAGGCTCGCCAGCTCGTCGGCGTAGCGGGTGAGCTGGGTGCCGTTGGTGGTGAGCGTCAGCTCGTCCAGCGCCCCGGAATCGAGATGGCGGGACAGCCGTCGGAACAGGTGCATGATGTCGCGGCGCACGAGCGGCTCGCCGCCGGTGATCCGGAGCTTGCGCACGCCGCGGGCGATGAACACGCCGCAGAGCCGGTCCAGCTCCTCCAGGGTCAGCAGGTCGCGCTTGGGCAGGAACTCCATGTGCTCGGACATGCAGTAGGCGCAGCGCAGGTCGCAGCGATCCGTCACCGAGATGCGCAGGTACGAGATCGCCCGCTGGAACGGGTCGATCAGCGGCGCGGGCCGGGCGGGCGTGCCGACCGCCGACGTCTGCGGTGTCAGGGAGCTGTCATCGGGCATCATCCGGCATATGATGCCCCAGACGGTTGCGGGCAAGCCGGTCATCGGCCGAAGCCCCGGATTGCGTGAGGAGTGTGACCCGTGAGCGAGGATCTGTGGCCGACCGAGATCCGCCTGTCGGCCGACCGGCGGGTGCTCAACGTCGCCTTCGAGGACGGGGCGCGCTACGCCCTGCCGGCCGAGTACCTGCGCGTGTCGAGCCCCTCGGCCGAGGTGCAGGGCCACTCGCCGCTGGAGCGGAAGGTGATCGGCGGCAAGCGGTCCGTGGCCATCCTGGCGGTGCAGCCGATCGGCAACTACGCGGTGAAGCTCGGCTTCGACGACATGCACGATACCGGCATCTACGGCTGGGGCTACCTGCACGCGCTGGGGCACGAGTACGAGACCCGCTGGAGCACCTACCTCACCGAACTCGCCGAGCGTGGGCTCGACCGCGACACGGCGCGGCAGGCCGCGGTGAAGTCCGGCGGGGGCTGCGGCTCGGGGTCGTGTGGGTGCCATTGAGGACGGCGACGCGAACGCTTCCCCCCCGTTCGGTTCTGACGCAGGATGGCGCCATGACCGAGCTTCTCGACCGTGCCATCGCGCGGGCACGCACCCTGTCTCCCGCGGCCCAGGACGAACTCGCCGACGTATTGCTGCGCCTCGCCGGCGACGACGAAGCCGTTTATCAGCTCGGCCCGGACGAGAAGACATCGTTCGCGCACTCTCTCGCTCAAGCCGAACGGGGTGAGTTCGCATCGGATGAACAGATCAGGGCCATCTGGTCGAAGCACGGCTTTTGAAACTGCGCTTCACCGCGGCTGCCGCAGCCGAACTCGATGACCTGCTCACGGACATCGCCCGCTCCTCGCCCCATGGCGCGCGGCGAATCCAGGGCAGGATCCGCGTCATCCTGGATCTTCTCCTCGATCAGCCCAGAAGCGGCCGGCTCACCGATCTGGGGGCTCTTCGGCGCATCGTGGTGCGACCATATCCCTATCTCATCTTCTACGAGATCCGGGAGGACGCCTTGATCGCCGTCGGCATCCGCCACGGCGCCCGGTCCCCGTCCTCCATGCCTGGAGCGACATGAGGTCAGCGGGGCCGGAATTTGCATCCAATCCAGATCGCGTCGTCATCGTCTCCGGAGCCGCCATGGCCTTCGCCTGCACCATCCCCGCAACGCCCACGATCCAGCAGGACGACGCCGCCGTGCGCATCACCCGCTGGGACTTCCCGCCCGGCGCCGTGACCGGCTGGCACGAGCACGGCTGGCCCTATTTCGTGGTCATGCTGGTGGACGGGATCCTGCGCGTCCACGACGGCGCGGCGGTGAGCGAGACGGCGCTCGCGGCCGGCCAATCCTACATGCGGCCCGCGGGCATCCGGCACGACGTGATGAACGGCTCGGACCACCCGATCGCGTTCATCGAGATCGAGGTGAAGCGTCCCGACGCGCTGGTCACTCTGCCGACCGCCTGAACGCGAAAAGGGCCGGCCTCACGGCCGGCCCTCCTGCAAAAGTCCCAAAGATTCAGCGCTGGACGATGACCTTCGTGCCGACCTTGGCGTGGGTGTACAGGTCCATCACGTCGTCGTTGGTCATGCGGATGCAGCCCGACGACACGGCCGTGCCGATGGTCTCCGGCTCGTTGGAGCCGTGGATCCGGTAGATCGAGCCGCCCAGATACATCGCGCGGGCGCCCAGCGGGTTCTCGAGGCCGCCCTTCATGTAGCGCGGCAGGTCGGGCCGACGCTTCAGCATGGTCGACGGCGGGCGCCAATCCGGCCACTCGCGCTTCATCGTGATGGTCTGGACGCCGCCCCAGGTGAAGCCCGGGCGGCCGACGCCGACGCCGTAGCGCAGGGCCTGACCGCCGCCCAGCACGTAATAGAGCCGCCGCTCGGCCGTGGACACGACGATCGTGCCGGCGCCGTACGGGCCGTTATACGCCACGGTCTCCCGCGGGATGGCCGACATCTGCGGCACCGCCGCGTCGGCGCTCAGCGGGTCGGCCGGGTTGGCCACCGGCACCGCGACGGTCTCGACGGCCTGCGGGCGCACCCGCACCGTGAGCGCGTCGTTCAGCGGCTGGCGGGTCAGCGGGTCGATCTCGTAGGCAAGGGCCGRCGCGGCGCACGCGGCCGCGCCGAAAAGCCCGATCAGAGCGGGGAGAAAACGACGCATCAAAGCCTCTCGGGGCAGGCGCGGACTATGGCGGGAACGCGGCGAATACCGGGGCACGATGCCGTGCCGATCCTCGCCAAGGGGTAAACGCTCGCGCCCCAAAACCAAGCCTGAAACGGCCCCGCCCCGGCGGTTCCGCCCGCCCGTGACTCGATGGCAACACTGTGGCAGCTTGGCCGTAAGGCCCGGGATGATGTCTGCTGCCCCGGGCTTCAGGATCTTCTCTGGCCGGGTCCGGAGCCGCGTCTCAGGCCTCGTCGGCGGCGAGCCAGATGGCCGGCTCCCGCGGCGCCGGACGGACCGGGGCCACCGCGCAGGGCGCGCCGCGGAGCTGGGCGAGTTCGGCGAGTTCCGGCGCCTGCGCGGTGTCGTCGGCGTTCAGGAACAGGCCCCGCGCCCGGGCGGCACGGCCGAGGTCGGCCCGGCTCGTCCAGACGCTCTGGGCCGGGCTCGTTACGAGCGCCAGGGCCAGGGGCGCCATCCAGAGCGCGAGCCAGGGGTTTCCGGCGAGGACCAGGGCGAAGGCCATCAGGCCGCCGACCACGACGGCGTCGGCCTGGAGCCGGAAGGCCTCGGCCCAGGAGAGCTGCCGGTCGTCGCGGTCCTGCGTCTCCCAGCGCACCACCCGGCCGAAGAAGGTCGAGACCACGGCCCCGGCGGTGAACAGGGTCAGGACCGGCCACAGGAACACCCAGACGACCTGTTCCAGGGCCGCGCTCGCGAGCAGCGCCCGGGTGCCGCCGAAGGCCCCGCGCCGCTGCGGCGAGGCCAGGACATGGCCGAGGCTCAGGAGCTTCGGCAGGGCGAGCACGGCGAGGCTGAGGGCGGCGAGGGCGTGGGCGGCGGCGCCCGGCCCGGTCAGCCCGTAGGCCAGGAGGCCGAGATCGCCGGTCCGGGCGGCCTGCCACGCGGCGAGGCCCAGGAAGGCGATCCAGAGCGGCAGCACCCCGTAGGAGAGGATGCCGACGAAGAGGTGCCAGCGGCTTGCGGCGTGCAGGCCTGCCCAGGGCAGCACCCGCAGGTGCTGGAGGTTGCCCTGGCACCAGCGCCGCTCGCGGCCGAGCAGGTCGACCAAGTTGGTGGGCATCTCCTCCCAGGTGCCCCCCATCTCGGGCAGCAGCCGCACCTCCCACCCGGCGCGGACCATCAGCGCGCCCTCGACGATGTCGTGGCACAGGATCTCGCCGCCGAGCGGCTCCCGGCCCGGGAGCTTCGGGAGCTGGGCGTTCTCCGCGAAGGCCTCGATCCGCAGGATGGCGTTGTGGCCCCAGTAGCTGCCCTCCGGCCCCTGCCAGGTCTCCAGGCAGCGCAGGGCCAGCGGCGCGTAGAGGCGGACGGCGAATTGCTGGATGCGGGCGAAGAGCGTGTCCCGGCCCGCGGCGTACGAGACGGTCTGGATCAGGCCGGTGCGGGGGCTCTCCGCCATCAGGCGCACGAGCCGGCTCATGGCGTCGCCGGTCATCAGGCTGTCGGCGTCCAGCACGATCATGAACGCGTATTCGGCACCGTAGCGGCGGCAGAACTCGCCGATGTTGCCGGCCTTGCGGCCGACATTCTCCGTCCGACGCCGGTAGCGGATCCGCGGCAGGGCCGGGTCGGCGACCGCCCAGGCCTGGATGCGCGCGAATTCGTGCTCCTCCACGGCGGCGATCGCGCCGTCCCGGGTGTCGGACAGGACGAAGATGTCGATGCCCTGAGCCTCGGCGCGGGCGAGCGACCGGGCCATCACCCGCAGGCGGGCGAACACCGCCACCGCGTCCTCGGCGTGGATCGCCACCACGGCGGCGGTGCGCCCGGCCTCGGCCGGCAGGGCGCCCGCCTCTCCGGAACGGCGTTCCATCACGGACTTCGCCCGGTCGCCCAGGAGGGCTGCTGCGAAGCCGTAGACGTACTGGCAGGCGACGAAGGCCTGCCAGCCCATCACGAGGCCGAACAGAACCAGGACGGCCCAGGCGAGCGGGCTGACGCCCGCCGGGTAGGCCAGCGCGGCGAGCCACACCAGGCCGCCGGCGGTGACGAGGCTCGAGACCGCCAGAGCCAGGCGCCGGGTCCGCAGCGCGGCGCGGCGCCCGTCGGTCCAGACCTCGCGATAGGATGCCCCGTCCGACGGATCGGGTATGGCAGGACCCGCGTTCCGGTGCGACCGCTCGGCGGAGGAGATGACGCGTGAGGACATGGCGCGAGGAACTCGACCGTGGAAGGCCACCGGCTGCCCCGCCGGCGGAGGCCGGGAACCGATGACCGTGGATACCGATGTGCGGGGTGAGGACACGGAGCCGCCCCGGCCACACGGGCGGCCGGAAGCCGAACGGATCAATCCCCCCTCCCGACGCCGCGTTCTTCGGACGGTCCTGGCCGCGGCTGCCGGCACGGTCCTACCTAGCGCGGCCGATCTGAATGGGTCCAGAACGTGGGCCGGGTCGGCGCTTCCGCCGCAGGAGGGCGCGATGACCTTCGAGTCCCTGTCGGCCCAGGCGGCGCGCCTCGCGGCCGCGCCCTATGCCGCACCGCCCGAAGACCTGCCGCCCGCCCTCGCCGCCCTCGACTACGACGGCTACCGTGCCATCACCTTCCGGGCGGCCGAGAGCCTGCATCTCGGCGCCCATTTCAGCGCGCAGCTGTTCCATCGGGGCTTCCTGCAGCGCAAGCGCGTTGCCCTCTATCTCCAGCCGCGCGTCGGGCCGGCACGCCCGATTCCCTATGAGAGCCGCCTGTTCGATCTCGGCCGGACGCTCGCCGGCCAGAGCTTTGCGCCCGATCTCGGCTTTGCGGGATTCCGCCTGCACTACGCTTTCCCGGACACGCCGGCCTGGCGCCCCAAGGGCTTCCAGGAAGAGTTCCTCGTGTTCCTCGGGGCGTCCTATTTCCGCCTGCGCGCGGCCAACCAGGAATACGGGCTCTCGGCCCGGGGTCTCGCCATCGGCACCGGCGCGCCGGAGGGCGAGGAATTCCCCGACTTCGTCGCCCACTGGATCTGCGAACCGGAGCCGGAGGCACGCACCCTGACGGTGCTCTCCCTGCTCGACAGCCCGAGCGTGGCCGGTGCCTACCGGTTCGCGATCAGCCCCGGGGACCCGGCGCGGATCGCCGTCACGGCGGCGCTCCATCCGCGCCGGCCGATCGCGAAGCTCGGTCTGGCGCCGCTCACCAGCATGTTCCTGTTCGGCCAGAACGGACCCGGCGCCCGGGACGCCAAGCCGTTCGACGACTTCCGGCCGCAGGTGCACGATTCCGACGGGCTCTGCGTCGCGGCCGGGGCCGATCCGGCGCATGTCGACCGGATCTGGCGCCCCCTGGTGAACGGGCGCCAGCAGCCGCAGATCTCCGCCTTCGCGGCCCGGCCGCTTGCCGGCTTCGGGCTGCTGCAGCGGGAGCGGAGCTTCGCCGCCTACCTCGACGTCGAGGCGCGCCACGAGGCGCGGCCGGGCCTGTGGGTGAGCCCGGACGCCGACGGCGGCGCCTTCGCGGAGGGCGCCGTGCAGCTCTTCGAGATCCCGTCGGGCGAGGAATACATGGACAACATCGTGGCAGCCTTCGTACCGGCGTCCCCGGCGAAGCCGGGCACCCCGCTGCGGGTCGCCTACGGCCTAACCACGGTGGGGGCCGAGCCGGTGCCGGCGATCCCCGACTCATCCCTGGCCCGGGTGACCTCGACGCGGTTCGGCTCGGCGGAGCGCCTGCGCCCGATGACGCCGCCGAACCCGCGGCGGCGGCTCTGCGTGATCRACTTCGCGGGACCGGAGCTGCCGAAGGGCGCCGACGACGCCGTAGGCGCGGAGGTTTCCGCCAGCGCCGGCACGATGCACGAGCCGGTGGCGAACTTCGTGCCGCAGACCGGCGGCTGGCGGATCTACGTCGAGTGGCGCCCGCCGGAACCGATGCCGTCGGGCGATGTCGTGCTGCGCGCCCGGCTGGTCCGCGGGACGACGCCCCTCAGCGAGACCTGGGACGCAGCGGTGTGACCCCCTCTGAGCGCGCGCAGGGACGGCCGACGTTCCAGGCCGCTCAGGCGGTTCGACGCTCCTGCTTCAGGCGCCGCGCCAAACGGGTTGCGCTGTAGACCTCGCTCAGGCGCCGACGGGCGGCGGAGACCGGCGGGGCCTGCCGTTCGACCTGGGCGGCGGCGATAACGCGCAGGGCCGCGGCGACCGAACGCTCCAGGCGGCGCTCGGCCTGGGCGGCCACGTCCTGATGATTGTCCAGCATGTGATGATCCCTCGTGCCGCGCCGTATCCACCCTCTCCCGGGGCGGTATCCGGCGGCACGAACACGTTTCACATCTGGCTTGGCCGTATCAAGGCAGCTTGACCGTAAGCCGACGATCGTCCTTAGCGCAGTTCCTCGTGCCAGGTCCGGCCGTCGCGCTCGATCAGCGCGATGGCGGCCGTCGGCCCCCAGCTGCCGGCCGGGTAGGGACGCGGCGCCTCGGGTCGGTCGGCCCAGGCCTTGAGCACGCCGTCCGCCCAGGCCCAGGCGGCCTCGACCTCGTCGCGGCGCATGAACAGGGTGGCGTTGCCGCGGACCACGTCCATCAGAAGGCGCTCGTAGGCGTCCGGATAGCGCTGCTTGAAGATCTCCTCGAAGGAGATGTCGAGGTCGGTCGGGCGCAGGCGCAGGCCGCCCGGACCCGGATCCTTGGTCATGACCTCGAGCTTCATGCCCTCCTGCGGCTGCAGGCGGATCACCAGGCGGTTCGGCTCGCGGCCGAAGGCCTCCTCGGGGAAGATCGAGAAGGGCGAGGCACGGAACTGCACCACGATCTCCGAGAGCTTCCGGGGCAGGCGCTTGCCGGTGCGCAGGTAGAACGGCACGCCGGCCCAGCGGCCGGACTGGATCTCGACCTTCATGGCCACGAAGGTCTCGGTCCGGCTCTCGTGGCCGAGTTCGGCGAGGTAGCCCTCGACGGGCTTGCCGTCGACGGCGCCCGCCACGTACTGGCCGCGCACCGTGGCGCTCTGGATGTCGTGCGCGGTGATCGGCTTGAGGGCGCGCAGCACCTTCAGCTTCTCGTCCCGGACGGAGTTCGCCTCGAGATTGAGCGGGCTCTCCATGGCGGTGAGGCAGAGGAGCTGCAGGATGTGGTTCTGCAGCATGTCGCGCATCGCGCCCGACGTGTCGTAGTAGCCGGCCCGGCCCTCGACCCCCACCGTCTCGGCGACCGTGATCTGGACGTGGTCGATCACGTCCGAGGTCCAGAGCCGCTCGAAGATGGTGTTGGCGAAGCGGAGCGACAGCAGGTTCTGGACCGTCTCCTTGCCGAGATAGTGATCGATGCGGAAGATCTGCGATTCGGGGAAGACCTCGCCGACCGCGTCGTTGATCGCCTTGGCCGATTTCAGGTCCTTGCCGATCGGCTTCTCCAGCACGACGCGGGACTTCGCGCCGACGAGACCGTGGGCTGCGAGGTTGCGGCAGATCGAGCCGTAGAGGTCGGGCGAGGTGGCGAGGTAGTAGGGCCGGACTTGGTCGGGCCGCTCGTCGAGCTTGGCGACGAGGTCGGTCCAGCCGCTGTCGCCGGCGCCGTCGACCGCGACGTAATCGACGTGGTCGAGGAAACGCTCCAGCATCGCGTCGGTCAGGTCGTCGGCGGGCACGAACCGCTTGAGCGCGTCGCGGGCGTGCTCGCGGAAGGCGTCGAGGGACAGTTCCGAGCGCGAGGCGCCGATGATCCGGCTGGTCTCGGGGATCTGGCCGTCGCGGAATCGGTAGAACAGCGCCGGCAGAAGCTTCCGCGCGGTCAGATCGCCGGTCGCGCCGAACACGACGCAGTCGAAGGAGGCGACGGGGATGATCGTGGCCACGTTTGGCTCCCGGGTGTCGTGCGCTGGTCTCGTGCGGCGGCTGCGTCGCACTGACCTAGCCCGTGTGCAAGGGCTTCGCCAGACGAGGGGCGCAGGCCAGCGCTGCCCGGTTCAGGGAGCGGCTGCGACAGGTCGGGGCAACCCGATGGCCTCACGCTCCGTCCTTGCGAGCGCAGCGAAGCAACCCAGGGCAGCGCGCCGGTGCCGAAGGACAGCACGATGCGCGAGCCGGCCGTCTACATCATGGCGAGCCGCCGCAATGGCACGCTCTATACCGGCGTGACATCCAACCTCGCGCGGCGTGTCCACGAGCACCGCGAAGCCCTCCAGGCTGGCTTCACGAGCCGTTACGCTTGCAAACTCCTCGCCTGGTACGAGCACTATCCCACGATGGTTGAGGCCATCACGCGCGAGAAGCAGATCAAGGCGGGCTCACGGAAGCGGAAGCTCGCGCTGATCGAGTCGATGAATCCGGATTGGCGCGACCTGTATCCCGATCTGGCATGAACAGGTCCGGCGTCGCGGCTCCCTGGGTTGCTTCGCTGCGCTCGCAAAGACGTTGAAGGCGGCACGCCGCGCAGTCACGCGACCCGTCTCGCTCCTCCGTCATCACGAGCGCACGAAGTGACCCAGGGTGGCGCAACGCTGAGAGGCGTGGCGCCACCAAGATGCTTCGCTTGCCCCGCAGCGACCTCACACCTCCATGAAGCGCTTGAACGCCTCGGCGTGGTCGGGATGCCAGCGCGACAGGGCGGGCCGGTTCTCGATGATGTCGCCCGCCGCCCAGGCGATCCGCTTCGCGTCCTGCGCCCGGGTGGTCTCGTTGTCGGGGCAGAGAATGTAGAAATCCCCGGCCGCGAGCCGCTCCAGCAGGAAGGCCACGGTCTCGTCGGGCGTCCAGGCCCCCGCCGGCTTCTCGGCGACGCCGCGGGCCTTGGTGAGGCCCGTATAGACGAAGCCCGGGATCAGCAGGTGGGCGGTGGTCCGGCAGCCCTCGCGGTTGCGCAGCTCGTGGGCGAGCGCCTCGGTGGCCGCCTTCACCCCCGCCTTCGAGACGTTGTAGGGCGCGTTGCCCGGCGGCGTGGTGATGCCCTGCTTCGAGCCCGTGACGATGATCGCGCCGGGCTTGCCACTCTCGATCATGCCGGGCGCGAAAGCGTGGATGCCGTTGACCACGCCGCCGAGGTTGGTCCCCAGGATCCGCGCCCAGGTGTCGGCGTCGGAGAACAGCTTCCCGCCGGCCTCGACCCCGGCGTTCAGCATCACCAGCGCGGGCGGGCCGGCCTTGGCGACGGCGGCCGCCAGGGCCTCCACGGCGCCCCGATCCGACACGTCGGTGGGCACCGCCCGGACCTCGACGGCGGCGAGTTCGGCCACGGCGGCGCGGGCCGCGTCCAGGGCCGGCCCCGGCAGATCCGCGAGCCAGACATTCATGCCGGCCCGCGCGAAGGCCTGCGCGGCGGCGAGCCCGATGCCGCTCGCGGCCCCGGTGACGACCGCGCTGCGGCCCGGACTGATCGCGGGGTGCTGGCTCATGACGGATCCTCGGCTGAGTGGCGCCCATCAGATGGGGCGACCCGGGGGGGAAGGCGAATTCGCATCCGGATCCCGCGCGTCCCGCCGCGTGGGCGTCAGCATGGCCGTGCGATCGTCCGACGCCGCGCACAAGCCTGCGGATCTCCGGTCTCGCGACCGGGGCGCGACAGCCTCGGTCAGGCCGCGCCTCCGCGCAACGGGTTGATGAACGGGAGGCCAGCGAAGTCCTTCTCGTTATCCGTCACGACGACACAGGCGTTGGCTTCGGCGATCGCCGCGACGATCATGTCGAGAGCGCTGCGCGGCCGCCCGGCGATCTTCCCGTCCGCCATCAGCCGCGCCCAGACCAGCCCGGCCCTGTCGTCGAACGGCAGGATGCGGCCCGTGAACAGGGCTTGCGGTCCTTCGGGGCCGGCGATCCACGCTTCGAGCGCCGCGCGCTTCCCGCCTGCCGGCTTCTCCAGAATGCCGCGCCGGATCTCGGCGACCGTCAGCGCCGTGATGAACAGCGCGTCGTCACGCTGCTTCGACATCCAGTCGAGCAGGGAGGCGGAAGGCTGCGGCTTCACGACATTGCTGATGATGTTGGTGTCGAGCAGGTATCGAGTCACAGATCGAGCGTGCGGCCTTCCTCCCGCGCGCGATCGAGTTCGAGACCGGCGCCGACGAGCGGCGACCGGCGCAGCGCCTGGAGGATTCCACCCGGGTGGGGCGGTTCTCCGAAAACGATCTGCTGGACCATCCTGCGCACCTGCGCGGCGCCGGGATCATCCCCGGCAAGGCGACGAGCGAGCGCGCGGATCAACGCTCGATCAGCATCAAGCGCTTGAACTTCGAAGCGTGCGATGCCGCGCGCGACCTGACGCGATCGATAGTTGCGGACGGCTCGCTTCTGCGCAGCATTGCCCATCGCCAGCCTCCCCCTGATATCACCGGTTATATATCCTGGCTCCGATCCCACAACAATGCCGCGGCCTCCGATCGGGAGCGGTCCGGAGGCTGGTCCGTCAGGGCGCGGTTCCGGAGGGCGACAGCGGAGACGTCGCGCTCAGCCCGATCCGGTGCGACCCGGCAGAACCAGCGGATCGCCGCCGCGGCGGCTTCTGCTAGGGTTGGCGGCCCACGCGTCGGAATGAAGTACCCGGATGCCCCCTGCCCCGAGCCGCCGCGCGATCCTCGCCGGTGCGGCCTCTCTCGGCCTCGCCAATGCGGCGCGTGCGGCCGGCCCGGCGGGGTTCGGTCCCCTCGGCCGTCCGTCCTGGGCGAGCGACAGCCTCCAGGCCGCCGCGGCCGCCAAGGGCCTGATGTACGGCTGCGAGGTGCCCTTCCACCGGTTCGACGCGACGCCCGCCTACCGGCAGGCGGTGGCGTGGGAATGCGGCATCCTCGTCTGCGGCACCGAGATGAAGATGGAGGAGGTCCTGCCCGCGCCGGGCCGGACCGACTTCGCCCGCGGCGACGCCATCCTGCGCTTCGCCCGGGAGAACGGCCAGCGCATGCGCGGCCACACCCTGGTCTGGCACGCGGCCCTGCCCACCTGGGTCGGCCCGCTGCTCGGCCGGGCGAGCGCCGTCCAGGCCGAGGACTTCATGCGGCGCTGGATCGAGACGGTGGCGGGCCATTACCGGGGCCAGATCGTCGCCTGGGACGTGGTCAACGAGATCCTCGGCAACGAGGCCGATCCCGACCGCGGCGGCGGCCTGCGCGACTCGCCCTGGCTCACCGCGATCGGCCCTGCTTACGTCGATCTCGCCTTCCGGATCCTGCACGAGACCGATCCCGCGGCCGCCGGCACCTGGAACGAGGACGCGGTGGAGCAGGGCGTCCCCTGGATGGAGGCCAAGCGCACCAAGGTCCTGCGCCGCCTGGAGGCGATGCGCGCCCGCGGCGTGCCGATCCGGCGCTTCGGGCTCCAGTCGCACCTCACCAGCACGATCCCGATCGACCAGGGTCAGCTGCGGCGCTTCCTGCGGGAGATCGGCCAGATGGGGCTCGGCATCGCGATCACCGAACTCGACATCGACGACCGGGCCTTCCCGTCCGACGTGGCGACCCGCGACCGGATGGTGGCCGATTACGCCCGGCGCTACCTCGACGTGGTGCTGGACGAGCCCGCCTGCCTCGACGTCCTGACCTGGGACATCTACGACCCGGACACGTGGCTGAACGACCACCCGTACCGCAAGCGCCCGGACGGCCTGCCGCAGCGGGCGCTGCCGCTCGACGCGCAGTTCCGGCGCAAGCCCCTGTGGCACGCGATGCAGGCGGYGTTCCGGGCCGCCCCCGACCACAGCGCCGCCCGGGACAGGCTCAGGCGGGCGTGACGCCGGCCCGGYGCCCGCCCTCGGCCAGGCTCGGCTCCGGCGGCCGGTCGGCGAGGAGGCGGCGGCGGAGGCGCGCGCAGGGGCGCTCGACGAACCCGTAC